>NZ_RBMB01000005.1:0-126039 GCF_003989485.1 Kocuria sp. HSID17590
TGCTCCACGCCCAGGTCGTGATCGGCGACTGGAAGACCGAATACAACCACGACCGCCGGCATTCATCGCTCGGCTACCTCGCACCCGTCGACTACGCTCGGCAATGCACCCATCAATCGGAAACCGACGACTCGCACAGCGACCGGACCGAATGAAGGGGGCGGCCCAGCCTCCCCCGGCATCTCGGGGGAACGTTCACAGTGTTCTCACGCGAAGGGACGCTGCTGCACGACGCGGAGAAGAGGTGCCAGGCCGCCCCGCAACACCGCGCGGGTCCCAGGATCACCGAGAGGCTGCCGCCGAATTCGATGGCCGGGCCGAGTGATTCGACCCATGAGGGCGCCGGTCCCGGACTCACCCCCGAGGGGCGGAGCCGACATGCGGCGACGGCGCCACCCTCGCAAGGGTGACGCGTCGCTCGGCCGGGCTCGGCGATGCAGGCCCGCCACAGGTGGGCGTGGTGGTGATGGCCACGCCCACCTGTGGTCGCTCAGGAGCGGGCGAAGAACATCTGGTTGACGGACTTGTTCGCACCCCAGGCGGAGGTGGGGCGGGCGCCCTTGCCGAGCTCCCACGCGATCGTCACCGAGCGACCACGCGTGATGGAACGCAGGCGCGAACCGGTGTGCACGTCACCCACACGCGAGGACGTCTTGGCGTTGATCACGGCCATGACCTGCGCCTTGCTCGCGTCGGCGGGCACCCGCACCGTCACGAACTGCCAGTTGTTCGCGCCCCAGAGGGCGCGGTCCTCGCGGTAACGCAGCACGCCGTCGTCGTCGAGGCGCGCCACGACCCGGGCCTGAGCCGCGGTCTTGGGCATGTACCGGTCCACCTGGAAGGTGCGCTGCACCGCCTTCACTGCGGGGACGCTCGGACGGGTCGTCGGGCGCGTGGTGGGCGTGGTCGTGGGGCGCGTCGTCGGCGCGGGCACCGTAGTCGCGGGCGACGTGGGCCGCGGCGTGATCGCCGGGACCGAGGTCGTCGGCGCCGGGCTCGTCGGCCGGGGGGCCGTCGTCGGGTACACGCAGCACCGGAGCGGGGACGCCGTTTCTCCATGTGATGTCCCGTGTCGCCTGTCTGATCGACCCCGGCCTCACCTTCCTTAGCCGCGATGCCGAGGCCTGGTCCACGTTCTGCGGGCCGTCCGGGCGTGGACGGGCACGCCCGGCGCCGGCACAGAGCGTCCGAAGTGCCACGGGGCGGGCCGGCAGGCATGATCCGGGCGGGACGCGGCCCCCCCACCGGGGGTGACCCTGCCGGGCCGCCGGGTCCGGACCCGGTCACGCGGCTCTCGGGACGGGCTGGGCGCGTACCTGCCGCTCTCAGCGCCCGCGACAGGGAGTTCCGCGAGTGGGCGACGGAGGTCGGGGGCCGGACATCCCGTTGTCGGCAGGTACGGTAGGGTCATACCGTCGAGCTCCCCGCCCGAGGGGCATGACGAGGAGGTCAGCATGGCTCTGCGCGAACTCGAGTTCACGTCGCACAACGGCACCGACACCATCCAGGCCTGGGTGTACGAACCGGCGGTCACGCCGGTGGCGGTGGTCCAGCTCATCCACGGTCTCGGCGAGCACTCCCGCCGGTACCTGCACATGACGGCCGCGCTGGTGGATGCGGGGTTCGTCGTGGTCGCGGACGATCACGCGGGTCACGGTCGGACGGCGATGCAGTCGGGGACGTGGGGTGACGCCGGTGACGAGTCGGCGACGGTCATCGTGCAGGACGAGGTGACGCTGTACCGGAAGGCCAAGGAGCTGTTCCCCGACCTGCCGTACGTGGTGTTCGGCCACAGCCTGGGGTCGATGATCGCGCGGGCGCTGGTGCTGCAGCCGGGTGTCGAGGTCGACAGGCTCGCGCTGGGCGGTATCGCCGTGGGCATGCGCGGTGTCGAGTCGACGCTGGATCGCGAGGCCCTGAAGGCTGCCGTGGCGGCCGACGGTTCCGCCCCCGCTGCGGATGCGTTGGTGGGCCAGCTGTTCGACGGCTTCTACGACCGCCTCGGCCCGGACTTCGGCCCGACGGACTGGGTGGCGCGCAACGCGGACGTCGTCCGTGATCACGGCCGCGACCCCTTCAACAACTTCGGCGCCCCCTTGAGCAACCGGTTCCTGCAGGGCTTCGTCGACGTGTACGACCAGGCCAACGGCGACGACTTCATCGACCGCCTTCCGCAGGTTCCCGTCGCGATCTTCGCGGGCGCGGAGGACCCGGTGACCAACTACGGCGAGGGTGCGCGCGAGGTCGCCCGGCGCCTGGAGGAGAAGGGCCACGACGTCGAACTCCACATCTACCCCGACGTCCGCCACGAGGTTCACAACGAGCCCGAGACCCGCGCCGAGATGGAGAACTCCCTCATCGAGTTCGTCCACCGCGCCGCCGGGCGGGACGACGCCTGACCCCCGAGGCGCACCCGGCCGCTCGCGCCCAAGCACCGTGACGGGGCCCTGCCGTGAGGATCGTCTCTCGGCAGGGCCCCGTCGGTGATGTGAGGTCTCAGGCCATGACGGGACGCACGCGTCGCCCAGCGAGGGGCTCGTCCATGGTGACCTCGCGAAGCGGAGGATGTCGCCGGTGGCGCAGCGAGGGCGAGAGGCCTGGCCACGGGTGACCTCGCCGAAGTGAAGGCGAGGATGCCGAGAGCAGGCTCCGCGACGAGTGCCTGAACATCAACAGCTTCTACTCGCTGCTCCACGCCCAGGTCGTGATCGGCGACTGGAAGACCGAATACAACCACGACCGCCGGCATTCATCGCTCGGCTACCTCGCACCCGTCGACTACGCTCGGCAATGCACCCATCAATCGGAAACCGACGACTCGCACAGCGACCGGACCGAATGAAGGGGGCGGCCCACCAGCCGCTGCACCGTCTGGAGGGCGGCACCGTGGAGTGCCGGATCGGCGACATAGACCTGTCCGAACCAGTTGCCCAGCACGGATGACGCCTCAGTATCCGCCCCGCCGGTGAAGAGACGTTGAAAGCTCTCTACGCTTTCTGCCCAGCGGAGCCAGTCGACGCTCCTCGCGAACTGGGCGAACTCCAGCGCGCCATCAGCACGCTCAAGCCGTTGGCGCACATAGTCCTCGTCAACGGGATTGAGCGGGGGCCCAGCATTGACGATCTCGCTCATGCTCGTCTGGTGATCCAGCCGCCCCATCCGGGCTCGCCGATCCCATTCCTCGAGCGCGGCGAGGAGGGCTGAATGGTCATGCTCAACCGCGGGGTACGGCACCGGGACGATGCCCAGGTGGTTCCACTTGTCATCATCGGGCAAGTGCGTCAGAACGTAGCGGCGAGTCTTTGAGGGCAGCCCCAGGGCGAGGTATCGCATGATGGGGTCGTCGTGGCTGTAGCCCACGAATAGGACCGTGAACTCGTCGAACATCTTCTGTAGGAACCTGGTCGCCCATGCGTCGGTGAGATAGGCGCGGCCGAAGTCACGGTCGGTAAGAACCAGCTGTGCGGGCGGGCGGAGGACCGAGCCGTGTAGGTGCACGATGCCGGAAAAGTCATCTCCGAGCGGCAGTGCCGGTCCGACCCAGACGTCAACGTCCGGCAGCAGGGCAGCCGTCGAGGCTGTCGTGAGGTGATCATCAAAGTTGGTCGTCACGATCCGCGGGCGGCCGGGTGCAGACGCGAGTCTGACCAGCGCAGAATGGGTCGGGTTGAAACTTGAGTCTGGTCGCGCGACGATGCGTCGAGCGTGGACGTGGGTTTCGAAGTTCGCAGGCATCGAGCCGAGGAACAAGTCGAGCGCCTTGTCTTCGTCGAACGGTACGCGCGCTGCGTCCGCGAGTTGACGAGCCAGCTCCCTAAACGAAGGCAGATTTGAGGGATCTCCCATTGAGGCGCCCGCCCCAACGAACAACACGAGCTTGCCGTCCGCATGGGATTCGAGAAGCTCGGCAGGCAGATTCACGTCTCCTGTGATCCACACGTTGCCTCCAGAGTCCTGATTGACCGCTGCGTCGTGGACAGCGATGAGGTGCCTCGTCATTCTCGCGCATTGACGGTCCTGCCCCGCGATGGCTAGCTGCGACGGATTCGTGTCGGTCGTTCGTGACCTCCACTAGCCACAGCCAGCGCAGCGCACGCCGGTGCGTACGGCGTCCCTGAGTCGAGGGCCGGAGCCTCAGCGTCATTCGGTCACGCGTTTTCGAGGCCTCGTCGGAGAGGCAGGTCACGCCGAGATGTGAAGCTCGGATCAAGTCGGCGAATCGTTCACCAAGACGAAGGGGATTGCAGTGAATACGACGCTGCTGGCGCCGCAGCGTACTTTTGTCGCGTGAGCGGGGAGAGCTGCGCCTTCCACGTAGTCGACTCGAGGCCAGTGCATCCGCCACGCGCCGGGACCTGCCCGGGACCTGATACATGCAATTCATGCAAATCGTGACGTGAATTAGCGCCGTCTGAGAGGTAGAGATGACCGGAAATCAATGAGTTCGGCCGAACCGTCTACCTGGGGGACACATTGTCTCAAACGGTCAATAACAGCCTCGAAAATTCAACAACGGGATGTGGCGCAGCTTGGTAGCGCACCTGACTGGGGGTCAGAGGGTCGCAGGTTCAAATCCTGTCATCCCGACCGAGTGAACCGGCTCCGGCCAGGCAGAAATGCTTGGTCGGAGCCGGTTTTTGGTGCACGGTCCCGCTCATGGCTACCACCCGAAATTTCTAGTGGAGTTAGAGCACATTTCAGTGCGGCGAAGCTGTTTTGACTCCACTAGAAATCATGACCCGCCGCTCGGCCGTTCCTCATCACTCCTCAGGTGTCCCGCGTGAGCCGCACCCACCCGTCGGACAGCGCAGCGCGCAGGCCCGCCTTGCGCGAGACCGCGGGCAGGGCGTGCGAGAGGCAGGACACGGCGTCGTACCCGGAGTGGTCCACGCCGGGGAGAACATGCAGGGTGGTGTCGAAGCCGGCCGCACGGTAGGCCGCCACGCCCTCTTCGGCCGCCCCCAGCGCGCTCCACTCGGGCGGGTTGGTGGCGCCGTCCACGTCCTTCTCGCCCACCCACCAGTGCATGGCGGTGGAGCCGATGCACGGCCGGGCCTTCTTCTTCCGCGCCACGGGCGCGTTGGCACCGCCGCCCCCGATGATCACGGCACCGCCGCGGGCCATCCCCTCGATGCCACGGTCCAGCAGCTCGTACGTGATGAACTCGGCGCCGCCGCTGTAGCCGATCAGCCAGATGTTGGTGGCGTCCACCTCCGGGTGCAGCGCCACGAGGTGCTCGTGCAGCGCCCGGAGGTACTTCCCGTTGGCCTTGCAGTCCTCCCACCACGTGTACCCGTCCCCGGAGCCGTCCTCGTCAGGGGTGTTCACGGCCACGAACATGAGGTCCCGCGCCTGGGCCGCGATGGCGAGCCTGGCGAGGTCGCCCTCCTCCGGCCAGTTGATGGAGGTGTCCTCCAGGTCCCAGTAGTCGCCGTCGAAGTAGTACAGGAACCCCGAGGTGCCGCTCTCCCACAGGTGGTACCAGGAGTCCAGGCCGTTCGGTGCCGTGAACTCCACGAAGGTCTCCGGTGTCATGCTGTCCCCTCCACAGTCCGTGGCCGACGCCGCGTGGTGCCCACCACCCGGCTCGTCCTTGGCCTCCCCGTTCCAGTATGCCCCGCACGGTGTCACATACCCGCCCGGGTGTGGTGGGAGGAGACGGCACCTGCTTGGCTGGCGGGACACGACGAAAGGGGCTCCCCATGAGCAACGTCATCACCACCTACCTGCAGGACCACCACGCCGGCTCGGCGGCGGGAGTGGACGCGTTCCGCCGGGTCGCCGCGGGCCACTCGGAGCCCGAGGTGCGCGAGGCAGTGGGGCGGATTGCCGAGGAGGTGGCCCAGGACCAGACATCGCTCGAAGAGCTGATGGCGTCCCTCGGTGTGAAGCCGGCCCCGCTCAAGGACCTCCCCGCGCGTGCCGCGGAGAAGGCCGCGCGCTTCAAGCCCAACGAGCGGCTGCAGAGCCGCTCGCCGCTGTCCGACATCGAGGAGCTGGAGGGTCTCGTGGCCGCGGTCCACGCCAAGGGGCTCGGGTGGCGCTTGCTCCTGGAGGCGCCTGACGACAGGCTGGACAAGGACATGCTCCGGGAGCTGAGCCGACGCGCCCGGGAGCAGGAGGAAGCACTGGAACAGCTGCGGCTGGGGCAGGCTCACAAACTGACGAGTGAGTAGTCCCCGCCGCGCACCACGGAAGGGACCGCATGACCACCGCCGACGAGATCTCCGCCCTGCGCCGCCGCACGAGCACCAAGTGGCGCAGCTACGAGCAGGACGTGCTGCCCATGTTCATCGCGGAGATGGACTTCCCCACGCCGCCGCGGATCAAGGAGGCGCTGCTGGCAGCGGTGGAGAACAACGACACCGGCTACGCCGCCACCGCGGACCGCGGGGCCGGCCGGGCCTATGCGGACTTCGCAGCCCGGCGCTGGAACTGGCGCCCGGACCCCGAGCGCATCGCCTACACCACGGACGTCACGGTGGTGCTCGTGGAGTCGCTGCGCCGCCTGGTCGCCCCCGGGGACGGCGTGGTCATCACCCCGCCGGTGTACGCCCCGTTCTACGACCTGGTGCGCGAGGCCGGCGGCGAGGTGGTGGAGGTCCCGCTGCAGGACGACGACGCCGCGTACCGTCTGGACATCCCCGGCATCGACGCCGCGCTCGCGGCGGGGGCCCGCGCGGTGCTGCTGTGCAACCCGCACAACCCGCTGGGCCTGGTGCACTCGCGCGAGGACCTCGCGGCGCTCGCCGACGTGGTGGAGCGCCACGGCGCCCACGTGGTCAGCGACGAGATCCACGCGCCCATGGTCCACCGGGGCGTGGAGTTCACCCCGTACCTCTCGGTCTCGGACGCCGCCCGGCGGCACGGGGTCGCGGCGGCGTCCGGGAGCAAGGCGTTCAACCTCGCGGGCCTGAAGGCAGCCATGTTCGTGGTGGACTCCGAGCCCATGGCCCGGTGGCTCGCGGCCGTGCCGCCGGCCGTGTCCTACCGGACGGGGATCATGGGTCTGCTGGCCACGCGGGAGGGTTTTCTGCACTGCGAGGGCTGGCTCGACGCCACCATCGCGGTGATCGAGTCCAACGTGGACCTCCTGGAACGGGAGCTGGCCGAGAAGCTCCCGGAGGTCACGTTCCGCAGGGGCCGGGCCACCTACCTCGCGTGGCTCGACATGCGCGCGCTGGACTGGGGCGAGGACCCCTCGCAGCACGCGGTGACGCACGCGAAGGTGGCACTGTCCCCGGGGCCGACGTTCGGGCCGCAGGGCAGGGGCTTCGCCCGCATGAACCTCGCGTGCGCCCCGGAGACCGTGGTCGAGGCCGTGGACCGGCTCGCCGCCGCGGCGCACGGCGGGAGCCGCGGCTGAGTGCTCAGTCGATGACCATGTTGCGGCGGTCCAGGAACTGCTGGGCCGCCTCGATGGTCTGGGAGCGGTAGACGCCGGAGGCCTGCGCGTCCAGGAGGGCGTCCTGCTGCGCCTCCAGGAGCTTGCGCTGCAGCTCCTGCTGCTCCTGCCGGGCGGTCGTCCACACCTGCAGGGTCTCGGTGGACACGCTCTCGGGCAGCTTGCGCGTGCGCTTCCTGGCCATCTCCAGGATCTTCTCGCTGTAGGGCTCGCCGTCGTTGCGGTGCAGCGCGGGGGACTCCAGCAGGTCCTCGGACGCCTCGGTCAGGGTGTTGATCAGGCGCGTCAGCTCGCGCTGCATCTCCTCCTCGTCCGAGCCCCGGATGCCCAGGACCCGGATCAGCAGGGGCAGCGTGCCGCCCTGCACCACCAGGGTCACCACGGCCACGGTGAACGCGATCAGGATCAGCTGCGGGCGGTAGGGCAGGTCCTCGGGCAGCGTCTGGGCCGCGGCCACGGTCACGACGCCGCGCATCCCCGACCACGCGATCACGAACCCGCCGCGCTTGCCGATGCCCTCGTGGCTGAAGAACGAGGCGTCCGCCTGGCGGCGCGTGATCATGTGGCGCAGCTTGGTGATCCGCTGCTGCGAGACGTCCGGGTGGTTCTCGAGCCGTTCCCTCGCGCTGTCGTACCACTGCGACTTGCCCTGGGCCCGCACCTGCTGCCGGGCCATCACCTTGATCATGGGTGCCACGAACGCGAATCGGATCACGAACAGCACCACGGTCACGAGCAGTCCGAGCGCCAGGGCACCACCCACGCTGAGGTGGGCCTCCTCCACCTCGTCCACGAGCAGCGCGATCTGCAGCCCGAGCACCAGGAACACGCCGTGCTCCAGCAGCAGGAGCACGGTGCGCCAGTTGGTCCTCTCGGACACGCGCGCCTGGGAGGAGAGCAGCCGGGGGGACTTGATCCCCGTGACGATCCCCGCGACCACCACGGCGAGCACGCCGGAGGCCTCGAGGTGTTCCGCGGGCATGAACGCGATGAACGGGACCACCAGGGAGATCGCGGTGCTCGTCACGGGCTGCTCCAGGCGCGCGCGAATCTGGATGGAGACCCAGCCCACCACGATGCCGATCACGACGGCCACGACGACGGCGTAGCCGAAGTCCGCGAGCACCCCGCCCACGCTGATCGCCCCGGCGGTCGCGACCACCGCCGAGCGCAGCATCACCAGCGCGGTGGCGTCGTTGACGAGGCCCTCGCCCTCGAGGATCGTCACGAGCCGGCCGGGCAGGCCCAGTCGCTTGCCGATCGAGGTGGCGGCCACGGCGTCGGGCGGGCTGACGACGGCGCCCAGGGCCACCGCCGCGGCGAAGCCCAGGTCCGGCAGCAGCCACCAGATCAGCAGCCCCACCGCGAACGCGGAGACGACCACCAGCACCACGGACAGCGCGCTGATGGCGCCCAGGTTGCGGCGGAAGTCCGTGGCCGGCATGTTCACGGCCGCGGCGTAGAGCAGCAGCGGCAGCACGATGTCCAGGATCACGTCCGGGTTCATCGTCACGGTGGGCACCCCGGGGATCAGGCTCAGCCCCACCCCCACGATCACCAGCAGGATGGGTGCGGCCACCCCGATCCGGTCCGAGAAGCTCGTGACGGCCACCACCACGATCACCGCCGCCACGGCCAGGAGGGTCAGTTCGTCCACCGGGTTGTCTCCTTCGTCGTCGTCGCCCCGAGTGTATCCGCGCGCGGGCACCACACCGCGGCCCGCGCCGTCGCCCTTGCCCAGCCCGCGCCGTCGCCCCGGTCGGGTACCATCGGCCACCCGCGGACCGCGCACCGCGGTCACCCGATCCGGAAAGGCCCCGTCGTGTCCGAGAGCGTTCCCGTGCTGATCCTCACCGGCTACCTGGGTGCGGGGAAGACCACGGTGCTCAACCACCTGCTGGCCACCGCCCACGCGCGGATTGGCGTGGTCATCAACGACTTCGGGGACGTGAACGTGGACGCGGCGCTCGTGGCCGGTCAGGTGGCCGAGCCCGTGTCGATCGCGGGCGGGTGCCTGTGCTGCATCGACGATCCCCGCCAGCTCGACGACGCCCTGCGTGCGCTGGCCCGGCCCGGCCTGGACCTCGACGCGGTCGTCATCGAGGGCTCCGGGCTCGCCGAGCCACCGGCACTGATCCAGCTCGTGCTGGCCAGCGAGGTCCCCGGCATCCGTTTCGGCGGACTCGTGGAGGTCGTCGCCGCCGCCCACGTGGCCCACGCGGAGTCGGGCGGCTGGGACCTGGAGCAGCACGTCAAGGCCGCGGCCGTGGTGCTGCTGACCAAGTCCGACATCGCCCCGCCCGAGGAGCTCGCACGCACGCGCGAGCGGATTCTCGCGGCCAACCCCCACACCACGGTCCTCGACGCACCGCACGGCGCAGTGGACCCGGCCCTGTTCTTCGACGCCGCGAAGCACACCGTCCCGGAGGGTGCGCAGCTGCCCCTGTGGGAGATCGGCGAGGCCCCGGGTGAGCACGGCCACCACGGCCACGAGCACCACGTCCACCACCGGGCCGTGAGCCTCGACGTCCCCGCCGCGGTGGACCCCGCGGCGCTCGCGGACCTGCTGGAGGACCCGCCGGCGTCCGTGCACCGGGTGAAGGCGATCGCCGACGTGGCCACCCCCTCGGGGCTGCGCCGCTTCGTCGCGCACTCGGTGGCCGGCTACGTCACGGTCGAGCGGGCGCGGCGCCCCGCGGGAGAGCCGCCGCACTCGGTGGTCGTGGCGATCGGGCCCGACGACGCCGCGTCGTCACCCGTTGACCTCGGCGCCCTCCCGGCCGCGGAAGGCGACCCGGCGCCGTCGTCCCCGCAGCTGCGGCGGCTGACCCGCTTCCTGTAGCCGCGCCCGGACCGGGCCCCCGACGGAGCCCGCACGGTGGGGGCGGACGCAGACTGCGGCAGTCCCGACGTCGTCGGGGGTAGACACCGGCCGCGGCGCACCGGATCCGGTCCGCGGGAGACCCGAGCCGTGCGTCGCGGCCCGGCCCGGACGACGTCGTCAGGCCAGGTTCGAGAACCGCTCGACCTTCCGGGTGGGCCCGGTGACGAGGATCTGGTCGTCGTCGTAGAGCATGGTCCCCGGTTCGATGGGCTCCCACTGGCCGCCGGGGCGGCACACCGCAACCACCGAGACCCCGAGCTTCTGCCGCACGTTGAGCAGGTCCATGGGCCGCTGCTGGATGGGCAGCGGCGGGGTGCAGCGCACGAGCGCGTAGCCGTCGTCGATGGGCACGAAGTCCAGGATCCGGTGCTGGATCAGGTGCGCGGCGCGGGTCCCCATGTCGCTCTCGGGGTTGACCACGTGCTGCACGCCGAGCTGCGTGAGGATCTCCGCGTGCGGCTCGGTGATGGCCTTCGCCCAGATGGCCGGGCAGCCGAACTTCACGAGCCGCGACGCCGTGAGGATGCTTGCCTGGATGTCCGAGCCGATCCCCACCACGGCGCGCTCGAACTCGTTGACGGACAGCTCCCGCAGGACGTCCTCGTCCGTGGCGTCCGCGCGCACCACGGAGGTGAGCTTGCCGTTGAAGCGCTGCACGGTGGCCTCGTCGTGGTCCACGCCGAGCACGTCCGTGCCGTTGCGCATCAGCTCCAGCGCCAGCGCGCCGCCGAAGCGGCCCAGGCCGATCACCGCCACGGCGTTGGACATGCCCTTGCGGGGGGACTCTGCGGGGTGGGATCCGAACATGGAACCTGCCTCTCGGGTCGGTGCGCGCCGCGTGGGCGGCGCGCGGGGAAAAGGGTGGAGGACGACGTCGTGCGGCCGGGGGCGTCAGCCGATCAGCGGGCGCTCCTTGGGCAGCTCGTAGGCGGGTGGCCTGCGGCCGAAGGCGATCGCTGCTGCCACCGTGACCGGACCCAGGCGGCCCGTGAACATCAGGACGATCAGCACGCACTGCGCGAAGACCGGCAGCGTGGGGGTGATGCCCGTGCTCAGTCCCACGGTGGCGAAGGCGGAGACGCACTCGAAGAGCACCCGGTCCAGGCCCAGGGACTCGTCCGCGAGCATGATGAGCATGGTGCCGCCGATCACCGCGCCGGTGGCCAGGACCACCACCGTCATGGCCTCGCGCTGCACCGAGCGGGAGAGCTGCTTGCCGAGCACCGGCACGGCCGCACCGCCTCGGATCTCCGTGAGGGCGATGAAGAAGAGCACGCCGAACGTGGTGACCTTCAGACCGCCCGCGGTGCCGGCGGGGCCGCCGCCGATGAACATGAGGATGTCCATGCCCAGCCAGGACACGGGGTGCATGTGGGAGATGTCGATGCTGTTGAACCCGGCGGTGCGGGAGATCGTGGACTGGAAGAACGCGTTGAGCACCCTCACCGCGGGGGAATCCTGCCCCAGGGTCTGCGAGTTGTTCCACTCCAGCACCGCCAGGAACACCGTGCCGCCGAGCAGCAGCACGGGGGTGGCGAGCAGCACCAGTCGCGTGTTCATGCTCCAGCGGCGCGGGGTGCGGAGGTGGCGGCGCAGCTCGTAGAGCACGGGGAAACCCAGCCCGCCCAGGATCACGCACGCGGCCAGCGTCAGCAGGATCCACGGGTCCCCGGAGAAGTCCATGACGTTCAGGGAGTACAGGGCGAAGCCGGCGTTGTTGAAGGCGGACACCGCGTGGAACGCCCCGTGGGCCAGCGCCGCGCCGGGGGAGTAGTGGTAGTGGCCCCAGAACCGCAGGAAGAGGATCCCCGCCGCCGCGGTCTCGATCACCGCGGTGGTCAGCACGATGCGCGCGACCACCTGGCGGGCGCCGCCGCGGGACTTGGTCTCCGCGTTGGCGAGCAGCCGCGTGGAGAGGCCGAACTTGCGGGCGAGCAGGATGCCCAGCATGGTCGTGAACGTCATGACGCCCAGGCCGCCCACCTGGATCAGGCAGATGATCACCACCTGGCCGAACGGGGTCCAGTAGGTGGCGGTGTCCACGGTCACCAGGCCCGTCACGCACAGGGCGGACGTGGCCGTGAAGGCCGCGGTGATCGCCTCCGCGTTGCCCGGGTCCACGGTGGACACCGGGAGCATGAGCAGTCCGGTGCCGAGGAGCAGGGCCAGCAGGAAGGCGGTGACGATGATCCGCGCCGAGCGGGCCGGGGTCAGCTCGTGGACGTGCAGCGGGTCCGGGCGACGGCGCAGCAGCGGCACCGCGCGGGGGATCCTGGAACCGTTCGTGCGCGAGCGGATCGCGGCCTGACGGAACGCCTCGGTGATGGGCACCGGGCAAAAGTACACCCGCCCGGGGGCCCTCGGTAACCCCCGTACGAGGCCCGGGGGCTTGCCGCGTGCCGTGACGCTCCGGCAGGCCGGGGGCGGCACCTCCCGCGGGCGCGCGTGTGATGGCCGCTACTGCACCGTGCGTGCCCTAAACTGACCGACATGACCAACATTCCCGCGGAACTCGCGTACACGGCAGAGCACGAGTGGGTCGAGGACCTCCACGAGGACGACACGTTCCGTGTGGGCATCACGGACCACGCACAGAGCGAACTGGGCGAGGTCGTCTTCGTCCAGCTCCCCGAGGTCGGGGACACCCTGGCCGCGGGGGACGTGGTGGGTGAGATCGAGTCCACCAAGTCCGTGAGCGACCTCTTCGCCCCGGTCAGCGGTGAGATCGTCGGCGTCAACGAGGAGCTCGTGGAGAACCCCGGGCTGCTCAACGAGTCTCCCTACGAGGCGGGATGGCTCTTCACGGTGCGTGCGGGCTCGGGGGAGGCCCCCGCGGACCTGCTGGACGCACAGGCTTACCAGCAGCTGCTGGACTAACAACGACACTTCACGTGAGGTGAGGGGATCCATGTCCAATCAAGAGAAGTCCGAGGCCGGGACCGGTCCGGAGACCACGTCCATCCAGATCGTCGCGGACGTGCTCTCGACCGCCGCGCACCACAAGCTGACGGAGGGCGAGCAGAACGCGGTGGCGTCCCTGCCCCCCGGCTCCGCCCTGCTGCTGGAGACCAACGGGGGGCTGACCGGCGCTCGGTTCCTGCTGGACCGGGACGAGATCGTGGCCGGGAGGCACCCCGCGTGCTCGGTGTTCCTGGACGACGTCACGGTGTCCCGGCGCCACGCGGAGTTCATCCGGCGCGACCACACCTTCGAGGTGGTGGACCAGTCCTCCCTCAACGGGACCTACGTGAACAGCGACCGTGTGAACACCAAGGTGCTGGAGAACGGCGACGAGGTGCAGATCGGCAAGTTCCGCTTCACCTTCTACCATTCTGTGCAGAACGGGGCCTGACGCGCTCCATGTCTAAACCCGAGCAGCAGCAGACCACGCGGCTGGGCATCGGCGCCCTGCTGCGTCGGTTGCAACCCCGTTTCCCGGACCTGAGCGCGTCCAAGGTGCGATTCCTGGAGGACCAGGGGCTCGTGCACCCGCAGCGCACGGCGTCCGGGTACCGGAAGTACTCTGAGGAGGACGTTGAGCGTCTGGAGACGGTGCTGTCCCTGCAGCAGGAGCGCTACCTGCCCCTGCGCGTGATCCGGGACCGCCTGGACCGCGGCCTGGACCCTGCGGCCGGTTCCGAGCGCCAGGTCCCGGACGCGACGTCGTCGCCCTCCGTTGGAATGCAGCCGCCCGACGACGTCGCCGCCCCAGTCGCCGGGCCCCCCAGCGGGCGCCGCTACACCCTGCGCGAGCTCGCGGCACGCTCCAGTTCCGAGGTGCCCCTGGTGCGCGAGCTGCTCAACCACGGACTCATCGTGGAGCGCTCGGGAGAGTTCGACGACCGTGCGCTGGCGATTGCCGAGGCGGCGGGCCGGCTCAGCGGCTACGGCATCGAACCGCGCCACCTGCGGGTGCTGCGCGGGGCGTCCGAGCGGATCGTGGCCCTCATGGACGGCAGTGTCTCGCCCCTGCGCAACCGGCGTGACCCGGAGACCCGGCAGATTGCCGTGCACCGCGCCAGGGAGATCTCGTCCCTGTGCCTGTCGATGATGTCCGCCATGGTGAACGCGCAGGTGGACGGCACCGTCCGCGGGCTAGAGGCTCAAGAGCGGTCCGGGAGCACCCGGTGAGCGCGGACGTCCTCATGGAGATTGCCGGCGTGCGCATGGACGTGCCCAGCGGTCAGCCCGTGGTGGTCCTCAAGGAGGCCGCCGGTGCGCGCCGGCTGCCCATCTGGGTGGGGACCAACGAGGCCACCTCCATCGTCTTCGCACTGCAGGGCATCCGGCCACCGCGCCCCCTCACGCACGACCTGCTGCTCTCGGTGGTCGGGGCGCTCGGCCGCAGCGTGACCGGCGTGGTCGTGCACACGGTGGAGGACACCGTCTTCCACGCGGCCATCACGTTTGACGACTCCACCGTGGTGGACGCCCGTGCCTCGGACGCCCTCGCGCTCGCTGCGCGCACAGGCTGCCCCGTCCGCTGCGCCACCGCCGTGCTGGACGAGGCCGGGCTGGTGCTGAGCGCGGACGGCGAACTGCGGGAACAGGCGGGGGACGCGCCACGGGAGGCAGAGGCTCAGGTGCGGGAGTTCCGAGACTTCCTGGACCAGGTGGACCCGGAGGACTTCCAGTCCTGAATCACCGTGCGGGCACCCGCGGCGGGTAGGCTGGCGACACGGTCGCAGCCGCGCGGTATGTCTTTGACCCGGTCCCCGGCCGGGTCTACCGTCGGAGGACATCACCCGAGCACCCGCCCGGTCATCCGGGAGCACCGGCCGAAATCACCGGGCGCGGTCCGTGCGCACCACCCCCATCCACGAGGAGGACGCTTGAGCAACCCGGAGCTGCCGTTCGACGCGGCGCAGTTGCGTGCCTCCTCCCTGGCCGGTGGCACGCAGGAGATGCTCTTCTCGGAGGACCTCGGCAGCTACGACGAGACCGTGGGATTCCGCGGCCCCACCGCGTGCAAGGCCGCGGGAATCTCCTACCGCCAGCTGGACTACTGGGCCCGTACCAGCCTCGTGGAGCCCACCGTGCGCGGTGCGAAGGGATCGGGTTCGCAGCGGCTCTACAGCTTCCGGGACATCCTCGTGCTCAAAGTGGTCAAGCGACTGCTCGACACAGGGGTGTCCCTCCAGCAGATCCGCTCCGCCGTGGGCGCGCTGCGGCTGCGGGGGATGGAGGACCTCACCCGGCTGACGCTGATGTCCGACGGCGCGAGCGTCTACGAGTGCACCTCCCCGAACGAGGTGATCGACCTCGTGCAGGGCGGCCAGGGCGTGTTCGGCATCGCCGTGGGACGCGTGTGGCGCGAGGTGGAGGCCACGCTCGCCTCGATGCCTGCGGAGCACGCGGCCCTCGACGGGTCATCCCAACCCGACACCTTCCCGGAGGACGAGCTCTCCGCCCGCCGCGCAAGGCGGCGCAAGAAGAACGCGGGCTGACGCGGCGTCGTCGTGCCCGGTCCGTCACGCCCCCACCGAGGCATCAGTGCAGCATGCCCTGGAGGATCGAGCTGAACCGCCCCGCGAGGTCCGAGGCAGCGGTTCCCGGCCAACGGTGCACGGGCCACGCCGCGCCCTGGGCCTGCTGCACCACGGGGGCGTCCGGCAGCACGGGGTCTACCACGAGCTGGCCGAAGAGTTCCTGCAGCTCCCGCAGGCGGTGGTGCTGCTCGTCGGAGCCGTCCCGGAAGCGGTTCACGACCACCCCGGCATCGGGCACTGCCCAGATCCGTGAGGTCTCGAACTGCGCGAGCGCGGACATCGTGCGCTTGGTTCCCGCCACCGAGAAGAGCGACGGCTCGGCCACGGAGAGCACCATGTGGGAGGCCGCCCAGGCCATGCGCGTCAGGGCGCTCAGGGTGGGTGGGCAGTCGATCAGGACGAGCTCGTAGCGCTCCAGCCCGTGCAGGACGGTCTCGAGTCGTTTGAGGTCCTTGGTCCGGAACGCCGCGTGGTCAAGGTGAGACGACGCCGCGGAGCCGGGGGCGACGTCGAGCACCGGCCGTCCGACGGCCGGGGAGCCGGCGGGCTGCCAGCCGGGATCCTGCTGTGTGCCGCTGACCTCGGGGGTGATGGGGTGCCGCGTCCACGGTGACGGAGCTGCGACCGCAGCAAGTCCCCCTTTACGGGGACGGCGCAGCACACTGCCCACGTCCTGGCCCGCCCGGGCGTGGACCCCGAGCGCAGTGGAGGCGTCGCCGTGCGGATCGAGGTCCACCACCAGGGTGGGGACCCGAGCCTCCAGGGCCGCCGACGCGAGTCCCAGGACCACCGAGGACTTGCCCACGCCGCCCTTGAGGCTGCTGATGCTGACGATCTGCACGGATCACCCTTCTGTCATCTGAAATGGGGCTTTACAACCCACAGGTACATGCTAATCGGTGCAGTTCCCGGTGGCGGCGAGGGCGGATCGCGTGGCGGGGGGCCCGGCGGTGGACACGAAACGGCGGAGAGGGTCGTGTGAGGTGGCGCTCACGTAAGATGGATCCCGGTACTCGACCCCTCACCCAGTGCGCGGCGGCCCACCGGTCCCGCGCGCGGAAACGACAGCAATGTTCTCCAAAATCCTGGTGGCAAACCGCGGCGAGATCGCCATCCGCGCCTTCCGAGCGGCGTACGAGCTCGGAGCCAAGACCGTGGCCGTGTTCCCCTACGAGGACCGCAACTCGATCCACCGTCAGAAGGCGGACGAGGCCTACCACATCGGTGAGGACGGCCACCCCGTCCGTGCGTACCTGGACGTCGCGGAGATCATCCGCGTGGCCAAGGAGTCCGGCGCGGACGCGATCTACCCCGGTTACGGCTTCCTCTCCGAGAATCCGGAGCTCGCGCGTGCCGCGGCCGCGGAGGGCATCACCTTCGTGGGCCCGCGCGCGGAGATTCTCGAGCTCGCCGGCAACAAGGTGGCGGCGCTTCGCGCGGCCCGCCGCGCCGGGATCCCCACCCTGGAGTCCTCGGACCCGTCCTCGGACAAGGAGTTCCTGATCGCCGAGGCCGAGAAGATCGGCTACCCCGTGTTCGTGAAGGCCGTGGCCGGCGGCGGTGGGCGCGGGATGCGCCGGGTCGAGGCGCCCGAGCAGCTCGCCGACGCACTGGACGCCGCCATGCGCGAGGCGGACACCGCGTTCGGGGACCCCACGGTGTTCATCGAGCAGGCCGTGCTGCGCCCCCGCCACATCGAGGTCCAGGTGCTCGCGGACAACGACGGTGAGATTGTGCACCTCTTCGAGCGGGACTGCTCGCTGCAGCGCCGCCACCAGAAGGTCATCGAGATCGCACCGGCCCCGCACCTGGACGAGGAGATCCGGGAGGCGCTGCACCGCGACGCCGTGAAGTTCGCCAAGGAGCTGGGCTACGTCAACGCCGGCACGGTCGAGTTCCTGGTGGACACCGCCGGGGAGCGGGCCGGGCAGCACGTGTTCATCGAGATGAACCCGCGCATCCAGGTGGAGCACACCGTGACCGAGGAGATCACGGACGTGGACCTTGTGCAGTCCCAGTTGCGGATCGCCGCGGGGGAGTCGCTCTCGGAGCTGGGCATCTCCCAGGAGGACCTGCGGGTGCGCGGTGCGGCGCTTCAGTGCCGCATCACCACCGAGGACCCGGCCAACGAGTTCCGCCCGGACGTGGGCAAGGTCTCTGCCTACCGCTCGGCCGGTGGCGCGGGGGTGCGCCTGGACGGCGGCACCCTCTACGCGGGGGCGGAGATCTCCCCGCACTTCGACTCCATGCTCGTGAAGCTCACGTGCCGCGGCCGCGACTACGAGACCGCCGTGCTGCGTGCGCGCCGTGCCCTCGCGGAGTTCCGCATCCGTGGCATCGCCACCAACATCCAGTTCCTGCAGGCCGTGCTGCACGACAAGGACTTCCTGGCCGGGGACGTGGCCACGGACTTCATCGAGAACCACCCGGGTCTGCTCAAGGGCAAGGGCTCGGCGGACCGCGGCACCCGCGCGCTGAACTACCTCGCGGAGGTGACGGTCAACAAGCCCCACGGCGAGCGCATCGACGGCATGGACCCGCGCGACAAGCTCCCGCACTACCCGGGGGACAAGCGGGACGAGCCCTTCCGCAGCCCGTTCGACGGCCCGTCCTCCCACGAGGTGCCCTCCGGCTGGCGCCAGGTGCTCCAGGAGCAGGGGCCCGAGGGCTTCGCGCGCACCCTGCGGGACTACGAACCGCTCGCGGTGACGTCCACCACGTTCCGTGACGCCCACCAGTCACTGCTGGCCACCCGCGTGCGCACCCGCGACCTGCTCGCGGCGGCACCCGCGTACGCGCACCTGCTGCCGGGGCTGCTCTCGGTCGAGGCCTGGGGCGGTGCCACGTACGACGTCGCGCTGCGCTTCCTGGGGGAGGACCCGTGGGAGCGGCTGCGGCTGCTGCGCGAGGCGATGCCGAACATCCCCATCCAGATGCTGCTGCGCGGGCGCAACACCGTGGGGTACACGCCGTACCCGGTGGAGGTGACCAACGCGTTCGTCGCTGAGGCGGCCGAGACCGGCGTCGACATCTTCCGGATCTTCGACGCGCTCAACGACGTCGAGCAGATGCGCCCGGCCATCGAGGCGGTGCGAGCCACGGGCACCGCGGTGGCCGAGGTGGCCCTGTGCTACACGGGCAACCTCCTCGACCCGCAGGAGAACGTCTACACGCTTGACTACTACCTGGACCTCGCGCAGCAGTGCGTGGACGCCGGCGCGCACATCCTGGCGATCAAGGACATGGCTGGGTTGCTGCGCCCGGAGGCCGCGCGGCGTCTCGTGGCGGCCCTGCGCGAGCGCTTCGACCTGCCGGTGCACCTGCACACCCACGACACCGCAGGCGGGCAGCTCGCCACGCTGCTCGCCGCCGCGGAGGCTGGGGTCGACGCCGTCGACGCCGCATCCGCGTCCATGGCCGGCACCACGTCCCAGGTCTCGGGCTCCGCGCTCGTGGCCGCGCTCGAGAACACGGACCGGGACACCGGACTTGACCTGGACGCCGTGAGCGACATGGAGCCCTACTGGGAAGTGGTGCGCTCCATCTACAAGCCCTTCGAGTCCGGGCTGACCGGGCCCACCGGCCGCGTGTACCGCCACGAGATCCCGGGCGGGCAGCTGTCAAACCTGCGCCAGCAGGCCATCGCGCTGGGGCTCGGGGAAAAGTTCGAGGCGATCGAGGACATGTACCACGCCGCGGACCGGATGCTGGGGCACCTGGTCAAGGTCACGCCGTCGTCCAAGGTGGTGGGCGACCTCGCCCTGCAGCTCGTGGGCATGGACGTGGACCCCGCCGAGTTCGAGGCCGATCCCCGCAAGTTCGACATCCCGGACTCCGTGATCAACTTCCTCGCCGGCGAGCTCGGCACCCCGCCCGCGGGCTGGCCGGAACCGTTCCGCAGCAAGGCGCTGGAGGGACGCACCGTGCACCTGGCGGACGAGCAGCTCTCTGAGCAGGATGTCGAGGAGCTCGCCCAGCCGGGTGAGGTGCGCCGCGCGGCCCTGAACCGGCTGCTCTTCCCCGGCCCCACGCGCGACTACCAGAACTCGCGCACCAAGTACGGGGACATCTCCCTCCTGCACACCCGCGACTTCCTGTACGGGCTGAAGCAGGACCACGAGCACGTCATCTCGCTCGGCAAGGGGGTGCGGCTGCTGGTCACCCTGCAGGCGATCTCCGAACCGGACGAGAAGGGGATGCGCACGGTCATGGTGACCCTCAACGGTCAGCTGCGCCTGCTCGAGATCCGCGACGAGTCGGTGAAGTCCCAGGCCGTGGAGACCGAGAAGGCGGACACCTCCAAGCCCGGGCACGTGGCGGCACCCTTCGCCGGTGCGGTCACGGTCACGGTCTCCGAGGGGGCAAAGGTCGCCGCGGGGGACTCAGTGGCCACGATCGAGGCCATGAAGATGGAGGCGTCCATTACTGCGCCGGTCTCGGGCACGGTCTCCCGCGTGGCACTTGCGGACACCGCGCACGTCAGCGGCGGGGACCTGGTGCTGGTGATCGACCCCGAGTGACGGATCCCGCCGCCCCGTCTGTCCCCGGACGCGCGGGGCGGTGGCCTAGGATGGGGCGTATGCGTTCTTTCGACCTGATCATCGTGGGCTCCGGCTCCGGCAACTCCATCCTCACAGACGAGTATGCGGACCTCGACGTCGCCATCGTGGAACCGGGCCGGTTCGGCGGCACGTGCCTGAACGCGGGGTGCATCCCCACCAAGATGTATGCCTACCCGGCCACCGTGGGGGACCAAGCGCGGGACGCCATACGGCTGGGCCTGGACGCCGTGATCGAGGGTGTGGACTGGCCCGGCATGCGGGATCGCATCTTCGCCCGCATCGACGCGATCTCCAAGAACGGGCTGCAGTACCGCGAGTCGCTCGACAACGTCACGGTGATCCAGGAGTACGTGCACTTCGTGGAACCCAAGGTCCTCGAGACCGAGTCCGGGCAGCGGATCACCGCCGATGAGATCGTGCTGGCCAACGGTTCGCGGGTCAGCATCCCGGACGTGCCGGGTACCGACCTGCCCGGGGTGCACACCTCGGACACCGTGATGCGCCTGGACGAGTTCCCCCGAGACGTCATCGTGGTGGGCGGCGGGTACGTGGCCGCCGAGTTCTGTCACGTCTTCCGCGGACTGGGCGCCTCCGTGACCCAGCTCAACCGTTCGCAGCGCTTGTTGCGCGAACACGACGACACGATCGCCGAACGCTTCACGCGCGAGGCCGCCGAACAGTGGGACCTGCAACTCGGGTGGACGCTGTCCGGGATCGAGCGTGCCGAGGACGGCCGCCTGACGGTGTTGGCGCAGGCCTCCGACGGTTCCGGCCAGCACTGGGACGGCACCGCCGACGTCGTCCTGCTGGCCACGGGGCGCGTCCCCAATGCGGACACGCTGCGCCCGGAAGCCGCCCACCTGGACGTCACCGGTGGCGGACTGCTCGCCGTGGACGAGTACCAGCGTGTGCTCTCGGACGGGGAACCCGTGACCGGCTTGTGGGCCCTCGGGGACGTGTGCTCCCCGTACCAGCTCAAGCACGTGGCCAACGCCGAGGCCCGCACGGTCTCCCACAACGTGGTGCACCCGCAGGATCTGCGCGCGACCGATCACCGCTACGTGCCGTCCGCGGTGTTCACCGAACCGCAGATCGCGTCCGTGGGCATGACCGAGGTCCAAGCCCGCGACTGGGCCGCCCGGAACGGCGAGCAGATCACGGTTAAGGAACAGGACTTCGGGGACGTTGCCTACGGCTGGGCCATGGAGGACCACGCCGGGATCTGCAAACTCATCGCGAACGCCCGCACCGGCGAGCTGCTGGGGGCACACCTCATCGGCCACGATTCCTCCAACCTGATCCAGCCGCTCGTCCAGGGCATGTCCTTCGGGCTGCGGGCCCACGAGATGGCACGCGGGCAGTACTGGATCCACCCAGCGCTCGCGGAGGTCGTGGAGAACGCCCTGCTGGGCCTGGACGTCCCTGGCCAGCACGTCAGGGACTGACGGCCACGCCGTGCCAGGGCCCGCCGATCAGAATGCGCCCTGGTGCGCAGGCCGGGCTCAGGCCGCCGGATCCCGCCAGGCCCCGGCACACTGATGCCGTCGTGGCCTGCGCGCCGCGACGGCTGTGACCCGCGAGCCAGTGCCGCTGGCTCCCACCCCAGCGCCGCCGGCCCGTGGGTTCCGGTGCCGCGCCGTCGTCCCCTACTTCTACTTCGCGTAGATGCCCTCGATGACATCAACGAAGTCCTCAGCGACCTTGGCTCGCTTGAGCTTGAGCGAGGGGGTCAGGTACCCGTCCTCCACCGTGAGGTCCTCCTTGAGGATCCGGAAAGCTCTGATGCTTTCCGCGCGGGAGACCCTGGCGTTGGCGTGGTCCACGATTTTCTGCACGTGCGCGATCACGGCGTCCTCGTGGCCGGCGCGCGCCGGGTTCATTGCGGGGTCCAGGCCGAGGCCCCTCAGAATTGTGGGAAGGGTGTCCGGGTCCAGCGTGATGAGCGCCGCCACGAACGGGCGGTTGTCTCCCACCACCATGATCTGACCCACGGTGGCCGAGGCCCGGATGGGATCCTCGAGCTGCGTGGGGATCACGTTCTTGCCACCGGCGGTCACGATGATCTCCTTCTTGCGCCCAGTGACGGTGAGCAGCCCCTCCTCGTCCAGGTGGCCGAGGTCCCCGGTGGCGAACCAGCCGTCGTGGAAGACCTCCGCGGTCTTCTCCGGCAGCCCGTTGTAGCGGGCGAAGACGTTGGAGCCGCGCACGAGGATCTCGCCGTCCTCGGCGACCGCGATCTCGTTGCCCGGGATGGGGTGGCCCACGGTGCCGATCCTGTTGATCGCCGGGAAGTTGCCGGCAATGGGCGCGGTGGTCTCGGTGAGCCCGTAGCCCTCCACCACGTAGACGCCGATGCCGTTGAAGAAGTGTGCGAGGTGCTCGCCGAGCGACGCCCCGCCCGACACGGCGTAGCGGACCTCGCCGCCCATGGCCTCGCGCAGCGTCGAGTACACGAGCTTGTCGTAGAGCCGGTGGCGGAACTCCAGCCACGGCGGGACGTGCCCGTTCTGCGAGGCCTTGGACCACGCGGCGGCCGTGGTCACGGCCCGTTCGAAGATCAGCTTCTTGACGGGGGAGCCCGCCTGCGCCTTGAACCGGGCGCCCACCAGGATCTTCTCGAAGACCCGGGGCACCGCGAGGATGAACGTGGGCTTGAACCGGGCGAGGTCGTCCATCAGCTGGGAGACGTCCGGGGTGTGCGCGAGGGTGATCCCGGCGTCCAGTGACGTGACCTCCACGAAGCGCGCGAAGACGTGGGCGAGCGGCAGGAACAGCAGGGTGCGGGCACCCTCGGCCATGATGGGTCCCGCCACGGGGATCGTGTTCTGCGAGCACGCCACGAAGTTGCGGTGCGTGAGCTCGCAGCCCTTCGGCGGGCCCGTGGTCCCCGAGGTGTAGATCAGGGTGGCGGTGTCGTCGAGGGAGACGCCGTCGTAGGGGCCGGTCAGGTCCGTTCGCCCCGAGCCCGCGGCCACGAGTGCGTCGAGGGAGAGCTCGTCCGACGTCGTGTCGAAGACGCAGATCCGCTGTGCGGCCGGGAACGCAGTGATCTCCGCGGCCGCGCGCACGCGGTCCGCGAGCTCGTCGGTCTCCGCGAAGACCGCGACGGCCTCGGAGTCCGAGAGGATCCACGCGATCTGGTCAGGTGAGGAGGTGTCGTAGACCGGCACGGGAACCGCCCCGAGCCACCACAGCGCGAAGTCCGCGAGGCTCCACTCGTAGCGCGTGCGGCTCAGCAGCCCCACGCGGTCCCCGGCACCGATGCCCCGGGCGGCCATGCCCCGGGCCAGCCCGACGACCTCGTCGCGGAACTGCCGGGCGGTGACGTCCCGCTCGCGCCCCGGCGCGAGGACCGTGTAGAGGACCGCATCGGGTGTCTTCTCCGCACGCTCCGCGAGGATGTGGGCGGTGCCGGGGTACGGCAGGGGGTCGACGATGGCGGGGGCACTGACGCGTCTCATGGGGAACCTTCCTGGTGAGATCGAGCCTCAGCCTACTGTGTGTTTCCGTTCATACACCGGCGCGACGCTCGGGTGACGGCGCGATGCGCGGACGACGGCGAGGCACTCAGACCACGGCGCCGTCGTCGTCCTCCGGGGCGTCCTCGGGCAGCGCCCGGAAGACGAGGACAAGACCTGCCACGATCCCGACGATCCCCGCGACCCACACGAGTCCGGGCAGGGGGCCTGGCAGCAGGGCGAGGCCCAGCATGACCACGAGGACGGCCAGGATCACGCTGAGTGCCCGCAGCATCGCGGGGGAGATCCCGCTCGTCACGGGGCCCGGGTCCGGGTCGTAGCGCTCGTCCTCGGGATCCTCCGCGAGCTCCGGGGGAATCCCGTCCGCGGGCTGCTCGCGGGGCTCCCAGGGAACATCCTCCGCCCAGGGCTCCAAGTCCTCGTCGTCACGAGGGACGTCGTCCCAGCTGTTCGCGCGGATGATGCTCTCGAACGGGTCCTCGGAGGGGGTGCGCCCGCTCATGCCCGGTCCCCGTGCAGGAACGGCTCGCCGCGGGAGAGCCGCTGCACGGCGTCGCGTGAGGTGGCCTCGACGACCGGGGCGTCGCGGTCGAGGGTGGCCACGTGGTAGCTCTCGTGCAGGGGGACCACCAGAACCTCGCCGCGGCTGCGCCGCGCAAGCAGGTCTGCGGACGACCCGGAAACCACGTGGTCTTCGTCGGAACGGAACACCACGGCCGGTGCCGTGACGGCGGGGAGTATCCGCACGGTGTGGTGCATCAGGGTGTTCAGCTGGGCCACGGCGGCCAGGGGAGTGCGGTCGTAGGCGGACTCCAGCCCGGTGGGGTGCTTGATGTCGCTGCCGATGCCCTCCAGAGAGGGCACGGCCGGGGCGAGCACGTGGCTGAAGCGGGCCATCCGGTTCACCAGCGCCAGGGCGGGGTTCACCAGCAGCACGCCGGCGACGTCCCGCCGCGCGGCGGTGTGCAGCGCGAGCGCGCCGCCCATGGACAGCCCGCACACCACCACGCGCTCGTGCTCCCTGCGCAGCGCCCAGTACTCGGCGTCCACGGCGTCCCGCCAGTCCTGCCAGTGCTGTCCGGCGAGGTCCTGCCAGCGGGTGCCGTGACCCGGCAGGAGGGGGACGCGCACGCCCGGGTGGGCGCCGTCGTCGTCGGCGGCCGTGTGGATCGCCCGCGCCCACTGCGCCACGGAGGCAGTGGTCGAGGTGAAGCCGTGGAGCACCAGCACTCCCACGGAGGAGGTGCCGGGAAGGGACAGGGGGCCGTGCCGCGGATCAGGAGACATGGCGCCATTGTGCCAGCCGCCCGCCCGCCCCGTGAGACAATCGCCCGTGGACGCCCGGCCACGGGCCCCGCCCCAGGCGACGACGACGGACCCGCCCACCGCCCGCACGGCGCGGCGCGTCCACGAAAGGCTCCCACTGATGGTGTACATGTTCCTGCGGACCTACGTGGTGGCGCCGGTGGTCAACCTGATCTGCCGCCCCACGGTGATCGGACTCGACAACGTTCCCGCCCAGGGCCCCGCGATCCTCGCGAGCAACCACCTCTCCGTCCCGGACTCGATCTTCATGCCCGTGGCCGTTCCCCGCCAGGTCTACTTCCTGGCGAAGTCGGAGTACTTCACCACCCCGGGCCCGCGCGGGCGGATCGTCGCGTGGTTCTTCCGGGCCATCAACCAGATTCCCATGGACCGTCGCGGCGGGCGGGCGAGCGCGGAGTCCCTCAGCGCGGGGGGCCAGGCGCTGGCCGAGGGCAAGCTCGTGGGCATCTACCCGGAGGGAACGCGGTCGCCGGACGGGCGGCTGTACCGGGGGAAGATCGGCGTGGCCCGGCTCGCGCTCGAGACGGGGGCCCCTGTGATCCCCGTGGCCATGCACGGCACGGACCGCATGCAGCCCCTGGGTTCGCGCTTCCCGGACCCGCGGCGGGCGAAGATCACCACCACGTTCGGCGAGCCCATGGACTTCTCCCACCTGATGTCCCAGCACGGGGACCACGCCACCCTGCGGCGTGTCACGGACGAGGTCATGGCCGCGATCCAGCAGCTGTCCGGACAGGAGCAGGCCGATGTCTACGCCGCTGACCACAAGCGCCAGCTCGCGCAGGAGAGGGCCCGGGAGAAGTCCGGGGGCCTGTCCTCCCAGGCGCGCGAGGTCGCCCAGGCCACGAAGGACAAGGGCCGCGCGGTGACGGAGGCCGTCTCCCAGCAGGCCGGGGCGCTGGGGGAGAAGCTGCGGGATCGTTCACATGACGGAACGGACGAGCAGGGCCGCCGCTGAACGGCCTACACTGTCCGAATGAGTTCCCTGACCCTGCCTGAACAGTTGCGATCCCCGGCATCGTCCCTGCGTGCCGCGAACTACCCCGGCCTGGACGACTGGCGGGGCAAGACCATCGGCCAGCACCCCCAGTGGGCGCAGCACCCTGACTTCGCGCGGTCCATCGAGGAGCTCAACACGGTGCCGCCGCTCGTCTTCGCGGGCGAGGTGGACCGGTTGCGCGCGCGCCTCGCGGAGGTCGCCAACGGCGAGGCCTTCTTCCTGCAGGGTGGCGACTGCGCCGAGACGTTCGACGGCGCCACGGCGGACAAGATCTCCGGGCGCGTGCGCACCCTGCTGCAGATGGCCGTCGTGCTCACGTACGGAGCCTCAATGCCCGTGGTGAAGATGGGGCGGATGGCCGGACAGTTCTCCAAGCCGCGCTCCTCGAACGAGGAGACCCGCGACGGCGTGACCCTGCCCTCCTTCCGCGGCGAGATGGTCAACGGCTTCGACTTCACCCCTGAGTCCCGCGAGCACGATCCGAACCGGATGCTGCGCGGCTACCACACCTCGGCGTCCACCCTGAACCTCATCCGCGCGTTCACCCAGGGCGGCTTCGCGGACCTGCGCCGCGTGCACCAGTGGAACATGGGTTTCGCCGCCAACCCCGCCTACTCCCGGTACGAGACCATGGCGCGGGAGATCGACCACGCGGTGAAGTTCATGGCCGCGTGCGGCGCGGACTTCGACGCCCTGCGCACCACCGAGTTCTTCGCGGGCCACGAGGCGCTGCTGCTCGACTACGAGCGCGCTCTGACCCGCATCGACTCCCGCACGGACCTGCCGTACGGCACCTCCGCGCACTTCCTGTGGATCGGGGAGCGCACCCGCGAGCTCGACGGCGCCCACGTGGACCTGCTCTCGCGGCTGCGCAACCCCATTGGCGTGAAGCTCGGCCCGGGCACCACCGGCGAGGATGCGCTGCGGCTGATCGACGCCCTCGACCCCGAGCGCGAGCCCGGACGTCTGACGTTCATCACCCGCATGGGCGCCAAGAACATCCGAGAGAAGCTTCCCCCGGTCATCAAGGCGGTCCAGGAAGCGGGCGCCAGGCCCGTGTGGGTCACCGACCCCATGCACGGCAACACGGTGTCCCTGCCCTCCGGGTACAAGACCCGCAACTTCGACGACGTCGTGGACGAGGTGCGAGGCTTCTTCGAGGTGCACCGTGAGCTGGGCAGCTTCCCCGGCGGCATCCACGTGGAGATGACGGGCGACGACGTCGCGGAGTGCCTGGGCGGCTCGGATCCCGTGGCCGAGTCCTCCTTCGCGGAGCGCTACGAGACGTTGTGCGATCCGCGGCTGAACCACATGCAGTCCCTGGAGATCGCGTTCCTCGTGGCGGAGTACCTCTCGAACCAGAACTGAGCGCATCCCTGACACCGCCCCGGTGCCCCCCTCTCCGGGAGGCGGCACCGGGGCGGTGTCCGTGTGCGGGGACGATGACGGCTGGAGGGCACGTCGGTTGCGAGGAATCCCGAATCAGAGCACGGTGAGGAAGACGGTGTCGCCCTCCTCGCGCTGACTCACCACGCGGTGCAGGTGGGAGCCCACGGGAGCAGAGACCTCCACCGTGTAACCCTTCGACTCGAGGGTGCTGCGCGCCCCGTCCTCGCTCTGGCCGACCACGTTCGGCGGATCCCCCTGCGGGCTGTCCGCCGCGACGGTCAGATCCACGGCGGTGCCCTCGTCCACGTTCGTCCCGGCGGCGGGGGACTGGGAGACCACGGAGTCCACGGCCTGCGTGGAGTAGGTGCTCGTCACTGTGCCCACCGCGAGCCCGGCGTCCGTGACCGCGCTCCGTGCGGCGTCGGCAGAGAAACCCGTGAACGTGGGGACGTCCACGCGGGCCGGTCCCTCGGAGACGAGCAGGTTGACCTGCTCGATGCCGCGCACGGAGGCGGATGCGGCCGGGTCCGTGGAGATCACGGTGCCCTCCGGTGCGTCCCGGCTGGTGGTGGAGCGCACGCCCACGTTGGAGATTCCCGCGGCGTTCAGTGCGCGCTCTGCGCTGGCGGCGTCCTGCCCCGCCACGGCGGGAACAGTGGCGGACGCGGAGCCCGGCGCGGAGCCCAGCCACCAGCCCAGGAACCCGGCGACAGTCAGCAGCAGCGCGAACAGGATCACGGCCACGGCCACGTGCAGCGGGGGCAGGCGGGGGTTCAGACGGACGCGCGGGATCTCGGGGGAGCGGAGCGCGCTGGAGCCGGACTGCCGCCCGGCACGGGCACCCACTGCGGTGGTGGTTCCGGTGGCCTCGGGGTCGTGGTTCGGGAGGATCGGGGAGGTGGGCTGCCCGCCGCGCTGCGTGCCCATGACGCGGGTGGCGTCGGGGTCCGCGCCGTCCGGGGTGGCTCGGTCTGTGGTGCCCAGCGCCTCGGTCGCGGCCTCGCCGCCCGGTGCGCCATTCCCGCCGGGGCCGGGGCCGGGCTCCCTGCGCAGACGATTCCGGGCGTCGAACGCCTCGGTGGCCGTCTCGTCCCCGCGCGGCGTGGTGGCGCCGAACGCCTCGGTGGGTGCCTCGCCCGCGGTCCCGGCGCGGGCGGCGTCGCCGTCGAGCGCGGAGAGCGGCTGCGTCAGCGCGGTGTCGAGGGAGGGCGGGTCCTGCGGCGCCGGCAGCGAACGGCGGATGGCGAGCGCGAGGTCCAGCAGTGCGGCGGCGTCCACGGGCCTGCGGGAGGCGTCCCGCGCGGTGGCGCGCAGCACGAACTCGTCCAGGGCGGGCGGCACCCCGGGGACGACGCCGCTCGGGGCCGGGACGTCGCGGCTCACGTGGGCGTTGACCACCTGCAGGGCGGTGCCCGTGTAGGGGCGGGAGCCCGTGAGCATCTCGTACGCCATGATCCCCACGGCGTAGACGTCGCTGCGCTGGTCCACGGGGCCGTCGCCCACGAGCTCCGGGGCCGCGTAGCCCACGGTCCCCAGGACGGTGGCGCTCGCGGTGTGCTCGTCCACGGCGCGCATCAGCCCGAAGTCCGCGACCTTGACCTGGCCGTCCTCGGTGAGCAGGACGTTCTCGGGCTTGACGTCCCGGTGGATCAGACCGATCCGGTGGGCCTGCGCGAGGCCGCGCAGTACCGGGACCAGCAGGTCCAGGGTCCGCCGAGCGGACAGCGGAGCCTCGCGGGCGATGACCTCCCGCAGCGTGGGCCCGGCCACGTACTCGAGCACGAGGTACAGCTCGCCCTCGCGGGTGTGCCCCTGGTCCAGGACGGAGACGACGTTGGGGTGCTGCAGCCGCGCCGCCGACTTCGCCTCGCGCTGGGCCCGGCGCACGAACGAGGAGTCGTCCGCGAGGTGCGGGTGCATGATCTTCAGCGCCACGGGCCGGTCGAGGCGCTCGTCGAGCCCCTCGTACACGGTCGCGGAGCCGCCGCGCGCGATCCTGCGCCGGACCGTGTAGCGGTCCTCGAGCAGGGTTCCCTCGCGGGGGTCGTTCATGCTGCTACTGGGCAAAGTCTCGTTCCTGTGCGCTCACGGCCTTCACGTACGCCTTGGTGTCGGAGTACATACCGTACGTCCGCACGCCGTGCAGACCCTGGTAGTAGGCCGCGATGCCCACGTCCTTGGAGGGGGCCCTGTCCTGCAGCTCGCGGATGATCGCCACCCCGGCCGTGACGTTGTCGCGGGGGTCCAGCAGGTCCAGGTCCCGGCCCACCATGGCCGAGGCCCACTCTCCCGCGGCGGGGACCACCTGCATGGTGCCCACGGCGTCCGCGGGGGAGACCACCGCGTGGCGGAAACCCGACTCCTGGGAGGCGTGGGCCAGCGCGAGCGTGGGGTCCACGCCCATGGACTCTGCCGTGCTGCGCACCAGCTCCCGCAGCTCGTCGGAGGACGGCTGGGCTCGACCGGCGAGCTGTTCGCGGTGGGCGTCCGCGGAGGCGACGACCCCGGCGGGGTACGTGCGCCCTGCCATCGAGGTGGGCCCCGTCGGGGCGGAACCGGCGGCTCCCTGGGCCGGGCGGGCCCCGGCAGTGGTGTCGGCTGCGGCTGCGGTGTCCGTGGTGTCCAGGGGATCCTCCGACGACGTCGTACGGCCACTCTGCGCCCCGTCGGCCGCGGGCACGGCGAGACTCTGCCCGGGGCGCAGCCCGGCGCCTGCCGGGAGGTCGTTGGCGGCCGCGAGGTCCGCGACGCTCACCCCGTGGCGCAGCGCGAGGTCCCAGAGGGTGTCACCGGCGGCCACCGTGTGACGGGAGGCGGGGTGGGACGTGGCGCGGGCGGCGTCGTCGTGCTCGGCGCCGTCCTGCGAGGCGCTGGCCTGCGTGGCGCGCTCATTCGCGGCACCTGCCTGCGTGGCGGTGGGCAGCGTGAGGCGCTGGCCCGGTCGGAGCATCCCGTGCGCCGGGACGTCGTTGGCGGCCATCAGCTGGGTGACCGTGACGCCGTGGGCGGTGGCGAGGGACCACAGGGAGTCCCCGGGCCGCACGGTCACGGACGAGGAGCCCGTCTGCTGGGATGCGTGGACGCTCTGCGCCGGGGCGGGGGCGGCATGGGCGGGACCGACGGTCCCCAGTGCGGTGAGGGCCGCAAGAGCGGCGGCCGAGCCCTGCGCGGCGCGGCGACCCCACGCGGGTCGCGGGGAGGGGCGGTCGTGGGGCGGCTCAACCGGCATGTTCGCGATTCCTGCCTCGGGTGGGGGAAGTAGGGGGTGCACGCGGTGCGCTCGCGGGCGGCGCGTGTCCCCACCAGATTACCCGACGCCTCCGGCCCGGCCCCGGGCGGTGTGAGCCTGTCGCCGCGCCGTGGCAGAGTAGTGCCCGTGAACTACGCAACGGATCTGACACCCGAGGAATTTGCCGAGCTGGACGCCCTCGTGGGCGAGTGGACGTACCTGCCGGACATCGCCGAGGCCATGGACGTGCAGGTCACGCGCGTGCACCGGCTCATGGACGACGGCTCCCTGCTCGAGGTCCGCCGCCCCGAGGACCGGGTGCGCGTGGTGCCCGCCGAGTTCATGGACGGCTCCCACCCCCTCGACTCCCTCAAGGGCACCGTGGGCGTGCTGCGCGACGCCGCGTTCACGGACGCCCAGGCCATCCGCTGGCTCTTCACCGCGGACGACTCGCTGCCGGGCCGCCCCATCGACGCGCTGCGGCGCGGTCAGAAGACCGAGGTGCGGCGGCGGGCCCAGGCTCTGGGCTGGTGACGTCCGGCTCCGGGCCCCGGACCTGATCCCGAGCGGGGTGACCGGGCGCGGCCGTGTGAGGGGCCCGCGCGACGTCGCGGGACCGGGGTGCTCGGTCCGCGCCGGCGACCCCCGGTGCACGGGGTTTTTGCCGTGCCGGTATCCCGGGCCCGGGACCTGCCCCGCCCTCCGGACCTACCGCGTGCGCCGTACGGCCGCGTCCGCGAGGGCACGCAGCCCGGCCCGGCTCACCCCGTCCGTGGCGAGGTCCTCCAGGCCGGTGTCCGAGTCCGCCACGAGCGAGTCGATGAGCTCTTCCGAGCGGCGCAGCGCACCGCTGTCCCGGATCAGGGCGCGGGCGCGGGTGATGTCCTCGGTGCCGAGGTCCGGGCGGCCCAGCACGGAGTCGAGCCACTCGTACTCGGCGGGGTCCCCGTCCTGCGCGCACAGCGCCACGAGGGCGGTGCGCTTGCCCTCGCGGATGTCGTCCCCGGCGGGCTTGCCCGTGGTCTCGGGATCGCCGAAGACCCCCAGGACGTCGTCGCGCAGCTGGAAAGCCTCCCCGAGGGGCAGGGCGAAGCGCGTGCACGCGGCCAGGAAGGCGGGATCGGCCCCGGCCAGTGCGGCACCGATGCCCACGGGGTGCTCCACCGAGTACTTGGCGGACTTGTAGCGCAGCACGGTCATGGCCCGCTCCAGCTGCTCGCGGGAATCCTGGGGGGCGGGGGAGACCTCGGCGTGGATGTCGAGGTACTGGCCCACCATGACCTCGGCGCGCATGGTCGAGAACAGCTCGCGAGCCCGTGCCGCGGCGGGCGCGGGGACCCGGGCCGCGGCGTCGGCGAAGAGCTGCTCCGCGAAGGACAGACTCATGTCGCCGGTGAGCACCGCCGCACTCACCCCGAAGTGCTCGGCATCTGCGGCCCAGCCGGACTCACGGTGCAGCGACTCGAAGACCCGGTGCACGCTCGGGCTGCCGCGGCGGGTGTCCGAGCGGTCCAGGACGTCGTCGTGGATCAGCGCGGCGGTCTGGAACAGCTCGAGGGCCGCGGCCGCGATCTCGGGCCCGGGCGCGTCCGCCCCACCGCCGGCCGAGCGCCATCCCCAGTAGCACAGCCGGGCCCGCAGCCGCTTGCCGCCGTGGGTCAGCCGCTCGATGGCGTCCACGAGGTCCGCGGCGGAGGGCGAGATGCCGGTGACGCGCTCGCGCTCGGCACGGAAGAACTCCCGCAGCCGGGCGTCGAGCCGGGCGGAGAACTCCCGGTCCTGGTGCGCTGCGGTCGCGGACGCGTCGGAGGGGGTCATGCCGGGGGCACCTCTGCTCTGGGGAAGTCGCGCCGCAGGAGTTCTGCTGCGCCCGTCCAGCCTAACCGGCTGCAGCGGGGTGCGTGTCGGAACCCCCGCCTACCCTGGATCCTGGATCATCGACGGGCGCTGGTGCGGGAGGAGCGGGATGGCGGGTCCGAGTGCGGAGCACCTGGAGCAGTTGCGCCGCTGCGCGATCCTGCACGTGGACATGGACATGTTCTACGTGGGGGTGGAACTGCTCAACGCGCCCCAGCACAGGGGTCGGCCCGTGATCGTGGCGGGCTCCGGTCCGCGTTCCGTGGTGCTCTCCGCGTCCTACGAGGCGCGCGAGTACGGCGTGCACTCGGCCATGCCGCTGATGCAGGCCCGCGCGCGGTGCCCCTCCGCCGTGGTGCTGGAGCCGCACAAGGAGGCCTACGCGCACTACTCGCGCATCGTCATGGGAATCTTCCGTTCGGTCACTGACCGCGTGGAGCAGCTGAGCGTGGACGAGGCGTTCCTGGACGTCTCCGGGGCCATCAGACGCTGCGGACCGCCGGTGGAGATCGCCCGGCGGCTGCGGCGCGAGATCCAGGAGTCCACGGGGCTCACGGCGTCGGTGGGCGTCGCCGAGAACAAGACGGTCGCCAAGATCGCCTCCGCCTACTGCAAGCCGGACGGGCTGCTGGTGGTCGCCCCCGAGCACACCCGCGCATTCCTCGCCCAGCTGCCCGTCAACAAGCTGTGGGGCGTGGGCCGGCGCACCACCGAGACACTGCAGGCCGCCGGGCTTCCCACGGTGGGCGACATCGCGGCCACCCCGCTTCCCCGCCTGCACTCGCTCGTGGGGGTGGCGGCCGGCACCCACCTGCACCAGCTGGCCAACGGGCACGACCCCCGCCCGGTGACACCCGTGCGGGAGGAGAAGAGCCTCGGTGCCGAGCGCACGTTCGAGCGCGACGTCGCCGAGACCGCCGCCCTGAAACGGGTGCTGCTCGGGCTCAGCCACGACACCGCGGCCCGGCTGCGCCGCCACGGGCTGCGTGCCGGGCGCGTGGGGCTGAAGCTGCGCTACGCGGACTTCGCCACGATCAGCCGCTCGCACACGCTCGGGCACCCGGTGACCTCCGCGCACGACCTCTACACCGAGGCCTGCTCGCTGCTGGACGGGATCGGCCCGCGGCCCCAGGCGGTGCGGCTGCTCGGAGTGCGTGCCGAGAAGCTCACGGGCAGCGAGCACGCCCTGCAGCTCAGCCTGGACGGCCGCGAGGCGGAGTGGGGCGCGGCGGAGGAGGCCATGGACCGGGTGCACCACAGATTCGGCCCCGGCACGCTGCGCCCGGCCAGACTCATGGGGCCCACGATGCCAAACCGCCCCGCACGGGATATTCTGGACGACACGTGAGGCTCGCCCGCCCCACGCTCAACCCCTCAGGAGGAATCGTGCCTCTCTCCGAGCACGAACAGCAGCTTCTCGCCCAGCTCGAGAAGCAGCTGCACGAAGAAGACCCCCGCTTCGCATCCACCATGCACAAGGAGGCGGCGCGGGGCCGCGGCTCCATGCGCAACCTGGTGCTGGGCGTGGTGATCGCGGTCGTCGGGCTGGGCGTTCTCCTGGCCGGTGTCTCCACCCACCTGATCGTCGTGGGAGTCCTGGGCTTCGTGCTCATGGCCGCCGGCGCGTACGTGGCCACCCTGCGCAGCAAGGCCGCCCCCGGCGAGGTCCCGGGCACGGGGCGCTCGCCACGCTCACCCCGTGACAGCTCCTCCGCTTCCGGGAAGTCCTCCACTTTCCTCCAGAACCTCGAGGAGAAGTGGGACCGGCGCAACCAGGGCGGGCGCTGACCCCCTCTCCACCACAGTCTCGGACCGCACGGTCTACGAAGAGCTCCCCGGCACACCGCCGGGGAGCTCTTCTCGTTCCCGCCCCTCGTCAGCCCCGGTTTTCCGGGCCGGCAGAGAGCCTCGAGCGCGGGACGCCGGGCGGCACCCCGGGCTCTCGAGCCGTGTCGTGGAGCGGATTTGCATTGACGGGGGAGGGGTGTGGAGTAAAGTGGAGGGCGGTAGAGAAGCGAGGGTCGGGCTGGCCCTTATCCGAAGGCGGTGGCGATGTTTCTCGGAACATACGAACCGCGTCTGGATGACAAGGCACGGCTGATCCTTCCGGCCAAGTTCCGGGCTGAACTGGCGGACGGACTGGTGCTGACACGAGGGCAGGAACGCTGCCTCTACGTGTTCAGCGCCCAGGAGTTCGCCAGGGTGCACGAGCAGATGAGAGCGGCACCGCTGTCGTCGAAGCAGGCCAGGGACTACATCCGCGTTTTTCTCTCCGGGGCCTCGGACGAGATCCCGGACAAGCAAGGCCGCATCACCATTCCCGCGTCCCTGCGCTCGTACGCGGGCCTGGACAGGGAACTGGCGGTGATCGGGGCGGGTAGCCGCGCCGAGATCTGGGACGCGGCCGCCTGGCAGCAGTACCTCGCGGAGAAGGAAGCGGCCTTCTCCGACACCGAGGACGAGGTGATACCCGGTCTCTTTTAGGGAGCGGGAGCAGCCGGAGGCGAGCACGCGACGTCGCCGGTCGTGAGATCTCCAGCCGCCCACGTCACCGTCCTGACTCGACTTCCCCCGAGTCAGGCCGGATTCGAGGGGCGAGCGGCGGATGGGGATCTGGTGACCGGCCCGCACGTGGACCGCCCCGCACACGGGCCGCCCCGCAGGGTGCTCGGCCGCCGTGCGGAGCGACCCGCGTGAATGCGGTTCGGCACGTGAACGGCACGGCGGATGAACGCCCCGCCCGGGCACACCTCGACCAGACCCCCCCAGGTAACACCCGCGACGGACCAGGAGCCCGGCATGGAAGACGCCCCCGCCGAGCAACGGCACATCCCCGTGATGCTGGGGCGCTGCCTGGACCTGCTGGCCCCCGCGCTGGACACCCCGGAGCCGGTCGTCGTGGACGCGACGCTCGGGATGGGCGGCCACACCCACGCCATGCTCGAGCGCTTCCCCTCCCTGCGCGTGGTGGGCATCGACCGGGACCCGCAGGCCCTCGAGCTGGCCGGCGCGCGCCTGGCCCGCTTCGGCTCGCGCTTCCAGGGCCTCCACACCACCTACGACCACATTGCGGACGCCGCCGCCCTCACGGGCGTGGAGCGGGTGGACGGCATCCTGTTCGACCTCGGCGTCTCGTCGCTGCAGCTCGACGAGCGCGAACGAGGTTTCGCCTACTCCTTCGACGCGCCCCTGGACATGCGCATGGACTCGCACGCGGAGCTCTCCGCCGCCACCGTGGTCAACGAGTACACGGAGGCGGAGCTGCGCGACATCATCTACCGCTGGGGTGAGGACCGCTTCGCCCCCCGGATCGCCCGGGCCATCGTCGCGGCCCGCGCGCAGGCGCCGTTGCGCACCACCGCCCAGCTGGTCGACGTCGTCCGCTCGGCCGTGCCCGCCGCGGCCCAGCACAAGAAGGGCCACCCCGCCAAGCAGACGTTCCAGGCGCTGCGGATCGAGGTCAACGAGGAGCTGGACGTGCTGGAGCGTGCCGTTCCCGCGGCCGTGGAAACTGTCAGGGTGGGAGGGCGTGTCGTCGCCATGAGCTACCACTCCCTGGAGGACAGAATTGTGAAGCAGGAGTTCGCCCGCGGCGCCCGCTCCACGGCCCCCAAGGGCTTTCCCGTGGAGCTGCCTGAGCACCGTCCCTCGCTGACCGTGCTGACGCGCGGCGCCGAGCGGGCCACGCCGGAGGAGACCGAGGGCAACCCGCGGGCAGCCTCGGCACGGCTGCGCGCGGTGGAGAAGCTCCGCGAGACCACGACCCCAGGGAGCGTCCGATGAGCAGTGCGGCCACCACCGCCTCGAACGGCGCCTCCGAGGGCCACGGTCCGCAGCGCCGTCGGCCCCTGTCCGTGGTGCCGCGCCGGGCCAGCCGTCGCAGTCGCGTGTCCACCGTGGTGATGTGCGCGCTCGCGCTCGCCGCCGCGCTGGTGGGGATCCTCGTGCTCAACATCCAGATCACGCAGGGGCAGTACGAGCTCACCGAGCTCACGGGCCAGCAGCGCGCCCTGTCCCAGGAGAACGAGGCCCTGACCCAGGACATCGAGGCGAACTCCGCCCCGCAGAACCTCGCGGCCCGGGCCAACGACCTCGGCATGGTCAGCGCGAAGGACGTCGGCAGCGTCGACATCGCCTCGGGTGCTGTGAGCGCGCCGTCCGCCGTGGCCGAGAAGGGCGACCCGCAGAACATCCTCGTGCCGCCGGCCAAGATGAAGGGCTCCGACGCCGCCGAGGCGAACCGCCGTGCCGCCGAGGAGCGCGCGGAGAAGCGGGCCAAGGAGGAGGCGGACAAGAAGACCGCCGAGCGCGAGGCCGCCCAGAAGGCCGACGACGCGCGGGACCTCAACGGGGGCTCGCTGCCCGCGCCGTCGCAGCGCGCACCCGGCAACTGACGCCGAGGGTCCGCACGCCGGACCCGCGACCACCACCCATCGGAGGGAGCCGCACCACGCCGGAGTCCAGGAAACGAGGAAGACCGTGTCACCATCCACAGCGCGCAGGAACCGACTGCTCAGGCCCTACTCGCGCATGCAGGTGGGCATCGCCGTGCTGCTGGTGCTGCTGCTGCTGGTGGTGGGCAAGCTCTTCTGGATCCAGGGACTGGACCCCAGCGGCCGGGCGGAGGCCGCGGCGGCGCAGCGCACGCTGGTGGAGCCGATCCCGGCGGTGCGCGGTGAGATCACCGACTCCCAGGGCACGGTGCTCGCCCGCACGCTGCAGCGCTACGACATCACGGTGGACCAGACGGCGGTCACCTCGGTGGACGTCCCCAGCACGGACGGCTCCACCCAGACCGTGACCCCCACCCAGGCGGTGTACAAGATCGCCGACGCCCTGGGAATGAGCGACACCGACGTCAAGAAGGCGCTGGACGGAGACAAGACCTTCAACTACGTGGCCCGCGGCGTGACCCCCGAGCAGTACAACAAGCTGCGGGAGCTGAACCTGCCCTACGTCTACGGCCAGCCCACGTTCCAGCGCAGCTACCCGGACGGCTCCCTGGGCGGCTCGGTGGTGGGCTTCCTCGGCGGGGACAGCCAGGCGCTGGGCGGCATCGAGCAGACCCAGGACTCCGTGCTGCGCGGCACGGACGGCGAGCGGCGCTTCGAGATCTCGGGCGACGGCGTGCGCATCCCCGTGGCCCCGCAGGAGCAGAAGGCCGCCCAGAACGGCTCGGACGTGCAGCTGTCCCTGGACAGCGACGTCCAGTTCTTCGCCGAGCAGGCGGTGCGCGAACGCGCCAAGGCGCTGAAGGCCGAGTGGGGCACGGCCGTGGTGATGGACGTGAAGACCGGAAAGGTGCTCGCGCTGGCGGACACCTCCTCCGTGGACCCGAACGCGCCGGGGGAGGCCGAGAGCGCGGACCTCGGGGTGCGGGCGGTGACCCAGTCGGTGGAGCCGGGCTCCACCGAGAAGATCGCCACGGTCGCCGGTGCGCTGGACCGGGGGATCGTCACCCCGTCCACGCAGATCACGGTTCCCTCCTACCTGCAGATCGGCTCGGAGAAGATCACGGACGCGTTCGACCACCCGGCGCAGAACCGCACGGTCGCGGGCATCATCGGGGACTCCATGAACACGGGAACGGTGATCATGGGCTCCAAGATGGACAAGCAGGCCCGCCACGACAACCTCGCGAACTTCGGGGTGGGCCAGGCCACGGGCATCGAGCTGCCCGGCGAGTCCACCGGCATCCTCGCTCCCGCGGACCAGTGGGACGCCCGCCAGGAGTACACGGTGCTCTTCGGCCAGGGCGTCTCCCAGACCCCGCTGCGCACGGCCTCGATCTTCCAGGCCGTGGCCAACAAGGGCCGTCAGATCGAGCCGCGCATCGTGAACTCCGTCACGGCGGCGGACGGCACCGTGAGCACGCCGCAGAGCCCCGAGCCCAAGCAGGTGCTCTCCGAGTCCGCGGCCCAGGACACGCTGGACGTGATGGAGAACGTGGTGACCCAGGGCGGTGCCAAGGAGGCCGCCGTGCCGGGCTACCGCGTGGGCGGCAAGACGGGCACGGCCGAGGCCCCGAGCGACAGCGGCGGCTACGACGGCTACACCACCTCGTTCGTGGGCGTGGCGCCCATGGAGGACCCGCAGTACCTGGTGGCCGTGACCATGCAGCGCCCCCAGGGCGACGTCCACACGGTGGGGGTCACTTCCACGTTCTCCACGATCATGTCCCAGGTGCTCCACCACTACAACGTGGCGCCCTCCACCACCGAGGGCCCGAAGTTCGAAATGCAGGTCCCGGAGAACATCAAGCGGGACGTGACCCCGGAGAACGCCCTCGAGCAGACCTGGCCCGAGCCGGGCAGGGACGAGTCCCAGGGCTAAACTTCCGATGCAGGCGCGCACAGCGTGGACAACTACCGGTGAGCTGCCGGCCCGGGTGAGCGGGGATCGTTCGCAGACAGGTTTCGAGAAGGATTTTCATGGAGACATCTGCCCACGAGGGGGCCGACGCGCAGAGCATGCGTCCCTCCCGTCCCGTGCCCCACTCGGTGCAGGAGCTGGCCCGGCTGACCGGTGCCGAGCTGGTGCCCGCCCGTTCCGGGGCGGCTGGCGCGGTGACGGGCGTGGTCCTGAACTCGCGCGAGGTGCAGCCCGGTGACCTCTATGCGGCACTGCCCGGTGCGCGGGTGCACGGGGCGCGCTTCGCGGGCGACGCCGCCGCGGCGGGTGCCGTGGCCGTGCTCACCGACCCGGAGGGTGCGCGTGAGCTCGCGGCCGCCGGTGTGGACCTGCCGGTGCTCGTGAGCCCGCAGCCGCGCACATGGGTGGGTCCGGTGGCCCGTGCGGTCTACGACTCCCAGCCGCAGGACGGCTCCGGCCAGGAGCTCTTCGCCGTGACCGGGACCAACGGCAAGACCACCACCACCTACTTCACCACCTCGATCCTGCGCGCCCTGGGCCACACCACCGGGCTGATCGGGACCATCGAGATCCTCGCCGGAGACACCCCCATCCCCTCGCACCTCACCACGCCGGAGGCACCGCACGTGCACTCGCTGCTGGCGCTGATGCGCGAGCGCGGGATCACGGCCACGGGCATGGAGGTCTCCTCCCACGCGCTGGAGTTCCACCGGGTGGACGGCGTGCGCTACGACGTCGCCGGGTTCACGAACCTGACGCAGGACCACCTGGACCTGCACGGCTCCATGGCCGAGTACTTCGAGGCCAAGGCGCAGCTGTTCACGGCGGAGCGCACGCGGCGCGCCGTCGTCGTGCTCTCCGAGGACGACCCCTGGGGTGCCGCGATGGCGCAGCGCGCCCGCGAGAACCTGGGGGCCGAGAACGTGACCACCGTGGCCCTGCGCGGCAGCGACGCCGCGGGGGAGCCCGCGGACTGGACCCTCAGCTCACTCGAGCGCAGGGGGATCGGCAACGCCTTCCGGCTGCGGCACACGGACGGCACCGAGCTGCGCGTGCACACCGGCCTGCCGGGCGAGTTCAACGTGGCCAACGCGGCGCTGGCCGTGCTCATGGTGCTGGACTCCGGCGTGGCCGTGGAGACCCTGCAGCGCGCGCTGGACGAGCACGACCCGCTCACCACGAGCGTGCCGGGGCGGATGCAGCTCGTGGGCACCGCCCCCACGTCCCTGGTGGACTTCGCCCACAACCCGGACGCGCTCGTGCGCTCCCTGCGCTCGGTGACTCCCGAGGACGGCGAGGGCCGCGTGATCGTGGTCTTCGGCGCCACGGGTCAGCGGGACAGGACCAAGCGGCCCGTGATGGGCAGAGTGGCCGCCGAGGAGGCGGACGTCGTGATCGTCACCGACGACGACCCCCACTCCGAGGACCCCGCTCCCATCCGGGAGCAGGTGGCCGCCGGGGCCCGCGAGGCCGTGGCGAACGGTGCCCGCGCCACGGACGTGCTCGTCATCGATCCGCGCGCCACGGCCATCCGCACGGCCGTCCGGATGGCCCGCCCCGAGGACTCGATCATCGTGGCCGGGCGCGGGCACGAGACCGCACAGGATTTCAACGGCGTGAGCGTCCCCCTGGACGATCGCGTGGAGCTGCGGAGCGCCCTCGAGGCGCTGCACGCGCACACGAAGGAGCAGAAATGATAGCCATCACCGCCGCCCAGGTGGCCGAGGCCGTCTCGGGCCGGCTCGTGGGGGTCCCGGACCCCTCGGCCGTGACCGTCACCTCGGTCGCCACCGACTCCCGCGAGGTCGTGCCCGGCACGCTGTTCGTGGCCAAGCCGGGGGAGAGCACGGACGGCCACCGCTTCCTGCCGCAGGCCGCGCACGCCGGTGCCGTGCTGAACCTGACCGAGCGCGAGGTCGCCGACGAGTCGGGGACGCCGTTCCCGTCCGTCGTCGTGGAGGACGTGGTGCTCGCCATGGGTGCGCTCGCCTCGCACGTGCTGGAGCAGCTGCGCGCGGACCACGCGGTCACGGTGGTCGCCGTGTCCGGTTCGGTGGGCAAGACCACCACCAAGGACCTGCTGCACGAGATCTTCAGCGCGCAGGGGCTCACCGTGGCCCCGCGCAACTCCTACAACGGCGAGGTGGGGGTGCCGCTGACCATCTTCACCGCCACGGAGGAGACGGAGTTCTTCGTGGTCGAGATGGGTGCCACGCACATCGGCAACATCCGCTACCTGTGCGACATGGTCCGCCCGGACGTTGGCGCGGTGCTGTGCGTGGGCTCAGCCCACGCGGGTGAGTTCGGCGGCGTCGAGAACATCGCGCGCGCCAAGGGGGAGATGGTCGAGGCGCTGTCCCCGGAGGGCACCGCGGTGCTCAACGACGACGACGCCCGCGTGCGCGCCATGCGCGAGCGCACCGTGGCGCGCGTGGTCTCCTTCGGCCAGGGCCCCGAGGCCCACGACACCGCGACAGACGACTCGCGCGTGTGGGCCGAGGACGTGACCACGGGCGCGGACGGCTGCCCGGCGTTCACGCTGCACCTGCCGGACGGCTCCGAGCACCCGGTGCGCTCGAAGCTGATCGGCGTGCACCACGTGACCAACCTGCTCGCGGCGGCCGCCGTCGCGTGGTCCGCCGGAGTGGATCCCGTGCAGATCGCCGCCGGCCTCGAGGGCGGGGCGCGCTCCCGGTGGCGCATGGAGCGCACGGAGCGCGCGGACGGCGTGACCGTGATCAACGACGCCTACAACGCCAACCCGCAGTCCATGAAGGCCGCGCTGCAGACGCTCGCGCAGTTGGGACGCGGGGACGCCGAGCACCCCGCCCGCCGCACGATCGCCGTGCTCGGCGGCATGCACGAGCTCGGCGAGGACTCCGTCCAGGCCCACGCGGACCTCGGCCAGCTGCTCGTGCGGCTGAACATCTCGCACGTGCTGGCCGTGGGGGACCTGGCCCGGCCCGTCTTCACCGCCGCGACCCTCGAGGGGTCGTGGGGCGAGGAGGCCGCCTGGGTCCCTGACGCCGAGAGCGCGGAGGAGTACCTGCGGGAGCAGCTGCGTCCCGGGGACATCGTGCTGCTGAAGTCCTCCAACGCGGCGGGACTGAACCACCTGGGTGACCGGATCGCGGCATCCGGGTCCGAGACGATCCAGCGGGAGGTCTGAGCCGCATGATCCAACTTCTCATGGCATCGGGGCTCGGCCTCGTGTTCTCCATCTTCGGGACCCCCGCGCTCATCAAGCTCCTGGCCCGGCGCGGGTACGGACAGTACATCCGCGACGACGGCCCCACGTCCCACCAGACCAAGCGGGGCACGCCCACCATGGGCGGTGTGGCCATCCTGCTCTCGGTGGTGGCCGCGTACCTCGTGACCCACCTGATCAGCGTGCTCGCCTGGCCCGAGAACGGGGGCATCACCCTCTCCGGGGTGCTGGCCCTGGGACTCATGCTGGGGATGGGACTCGTGGGCTTCCTGGACGACTTCAAGAAGATCTCCAAGAAGCAGAACCTCGGGCTCACCGCCGCCGGGAAGATGATCCTGCAGGGGGCCATCGGCACGGCGTTCGCGGTGCTCGTGCTGTTCTTCCCGGACGCCTCCGGGCACACCCCCGCCTCCACAGCGATCTCCTGGACGCGGGACACCGGACTGGACCTCGCGTTCGCCGGGCCCCTCGTGGGCCTGGTGCTGTTCGTGGTCTGGGTGAACCTGATCGCCACCGGCACCACCAACGCCGTGAACCTCACGGACGGGCTGGACGGCCTCGCCACCGGCGCCTCCATCCTCGTGTTCAGCGGCTACATGCTCATCTCGCTGTGGCAGGCGGGGCACCTGTGCGACACCGTGGGGCAGGCCGCGTGCTACGAGGTCCGCGACCCCATGGACCTCTCGATCGTGGCCGCCGCCCTGGTGGGGGCGCTGATCGGGTTCCTGTGGTGGAACACCTCGCCCGCCAAGATCTTCATGGGCGACACCGGCTCCCTGGGCCTGGGCGGCGCGCTCGCGGCCTTCGCGGTGCTCTCCCGCACCGAGCTGCTGCTCGTGCTGATCGCGGGGCTGTTCGTGGTCATCACCCTCTCGGTGATCCTGCAGGTGGGCTACTTCAAGCTCTCCCACGGCAAGCGGATCTTCAAGATGGCGCCCCTGCAGCACCACTTCGAGCTCAAGGGCTGGCAGGAGGTCACCATCGTGGTGCGCTTCTGGATCATCGCGGGGCTCTTCGTGGCCGCCGCCCTCGGGGTGTTCTACGGCGACTGGCTGCTGCACAACGGGGGCGCGTTCCCCGGCACCGAGGTGCTGCACTGACAGCGTTGCACCGAGGTGCCGCGCTGACCGTGCTGCACTGACACCCCGCACCCGGTTCCCCCAGGGACCCCGGGACCCCCGACGAACGACACCCAGACCAGAGGAAGAAGAGGCACCGACCAGTCATGATGCACGCGAGCAACGAGAACCCCGTCCTGGACAACCCGCGGCTCGCCGAGCTCACCAGCTGGGACGCCGAGTGGTCCGGTCTGCGCGTGGTGGTCGCCGGGATCGGCGTCTCCGGCTTCGCCGCCGCGGACACGCTCATTGAGCTCGGCGCGCTCGTCACGGTCCTGGACTCGGGGGACAACGAACGCAACCGGCAGGCCGCGGACACCCTGAAGATCGTGGGCGCGAGCGACGTCGTTCTCGGCCCGGACGCCATGACCCGCGTCCCGGACGTGGCCGGGGCCCGTCCGGACCTGGTGGTGACCTCGCCCGGGATCCGCCCCACGAACCCGCTGCTCACGGCGGCGCGCGAGGAGGGGATCCAGATCTGGGGTGACGTGGAGCTCGCGTGGCGCGTGAGCGAGCGCCGCGGCCGCCGCACCCCGCAGTGGCTGTGCGTCACCGGGACGAACGGGAAGACCACCACCGTGGGGATGACCGAGTCGATCCTGCAGGCCGCGGGACTGAAGGCCATCGCGGTGGGCAACGTGGGGACCCCCATCCTGGACGCGCTGCGCGACCCGGTGGAGTACGCCGTCCTGGCCGTGGAGCTCTCGAGCTTCCAGCTGCACTGGGCGCACTCGCTGTCCCCGCTGGCCTCCGCGGTGCTCAACGTGGCCGAGGACCACGTGGACTGGCACGGCAGCTTCGAAAACTACCGCGCGGACAAGTCCCGCGTGTACGAGAACACGCGCGTGGCGTGCGTCTACAACGTGGACCAGCCGGGCGCGGAGGAGCTGGTGGAGGCGGCGGACGTGGTCGAGGGCTGCCGCGCGATCGGCTTCACCACGGGCACCCCGGGTCTCTCGATGCTCGGGGTGGTGGACGAGCTGCTCGTGGACCGGGCGTTCGTCGAGGACCGCGCCACGAGCGCGGCGGAGATCGGCTCCGTCGCGGACACCGGGGAGCTCCCCACACGCCACGGGGTGGCCAACGCGCTCGCGGCCGCCGCACTGGCACGCGCGGCGGGAGTGGAGCCGGAGGCCGTGCGGGACGGGCTTCTGGCCTACCGCCCGGGGGAGCACCGGATCCAGCTCGTGGCCGAGACGGAGGGTGTGCGCTGGATCGACGACTCCAAGGCCACGAACCCGCACGCCGCGCAGGCCTCGCTCTCCGCGTTCGACACGGTGGTGTGGATCGCGGGCGGACTGTCCAAGGGCGTGGACTACGACGAGCTCGTGGCGGCCAACGCGAGGCGGCTCAAGGCCGTGGTGGTCATCGGCACCGACGACGCCGCGCTGCTGGGCTCGCTCTCCCGCCTCGCCCCGGAGGTCCCCGTCCTGGCGGCCACGCCGGGCCTGAGCGGTGACGACTCCGACGGCGAGCCCGCGATCGACCCCTCGGACGGGCCCGCGGTCATGCGTCGCGCGGTGCAGCTCGCCGCGGCGCGGGCCGAGCCCGGTGACACCGTGCTGATGGCCCCGGCCGCCGCGTCCATGGACCAGTTCACGGACTACGCGCAGCGCGGCACGTCCTTCGCCCGCAGCGTCCACGAGGAACTGGGACTGGCATGAGCACACGCGCACCCGCACCGACCTCCCCGCAGGGCGAGGCGCCCGAGAGCACACCGCGACCCTCCGGGACGGCACTGAGCACCCGGCTGCGCACCCTGTGGCACCACCTCACGGACGGCCCACTCTTCCACTCCTACTACGCCCTGGCCGGGTGCGTGATCCTGCTGACCGGCATCGGCGTGATGATGGTGCTCTCGGCCTCCGCCGTGGAGTCCATCTCCGACAGCCGCTCCGCGTACTCCCTGTTCGCCAAGCAGGCGGTCTTCGCCCTGCTCGGGCTCGTTCTCATGTTCTCGCTCTCCCTGGCGCCCGCCCGCTGGTACCGCGCCGCGGCCTGGCCCCTGTGGGGTCTCAGCGTGCTGCTCTCGCTGCTGGTCTTCACCCCGCTGGGGCAGGAGGTCAACGGAAACCGGAACTGGCTGGTCCTCGGCGGGCAGTCCTTCCAGCCCTCGGAGCTCGCGAAGCTCGCGCTGTGCCTGTGGCTCGCCGCACTGTTCGCGAAGCAGGGGGACGTGGTGGAGCACGAGTGGAAGAAGGCGCTGTGGCCCTCCCTGCTCGGGTTCCTCGTCCCCACGGCCCTCGTGCTCGGGGGCGGAGACGCCGGCACGGCCATCGTGTTCTGCCTGATCTACGCCGCCGCGCTGTGGTTCGTGCGCGCACCGATCACGATCTTCCTGGGCGGTGCGGCGCTCGCGGTGGTCGGCGGTCTCTTCCTGGTGGTCACCGCCCCGCACCGGCTGGACCGCATCAAGGGCTGGCTCTTCGGCGACTGCGGTGCCACGGACGCGTGCTGGCAGGCGCAGCAGGGGCTCAACGCGCTGGCCACCGGCGGCTGGTGGGGCGTGGGCCTGGGCCAGTCCCGGCTGAAGTACAACTACGTCCCCGAGGCCCACAACGACTACATCTTCTCGATCATCGGGGAGGAGCTCGGCCTCGTGGGCACCACCATCATCCTGGTGCTGTTCATCGTGATGGTGGTTGCCATGGCCAGGATCCTCACCCGCACCCGCAGCACGTTCGTGCGGATCACCACCGCGGGGATCGCCACGTGGCTCGTGGGCCAGGCGTTCGTGAACCTCGGCATGGTCACGGGCCTGCTCCCGGTGATCGGCATCCCCCTGCCGTTCATCAGCTACGGTGGTTCCGCGCTGCTGATGACCATGGCCGCCGTGGGTGTGGTGATGTCCTTCGCCCGGGTGCCGCGCACCGTGCGCGTGGGCCGCGGCCAGGGCCCGGGCGGCTCCCAGATCCTGGATGCCCAGGAGGCCCACGAACAGGGCCTCGACGACGGCGACGGCGCGGCTCGCGGTTCGTGGGTGCAGCGCGTGACCGGACGCTTCGGAAAGGGACGACGATGACTTCCACGCAGGAGAACGCAGCACCGGAGCATCGAGCGGGATCGGCCCGCGTGGTGCTCGCCGGGGGCGGCACGGCGGGGCACATCAGCCCGCTGCTCGCCATCGCCCACGCGATCCGGGAGGAGCGCGAGGACGCGAGCGTGTGCGCCGTGGGGACGGCCTCGGGCATGGAGACCCGGCTGGTCCCCGCCGCCGGCGTGGACCTCGAGCTGATCGGACGCGTTCCCCTGCCGCGCAAGCCGTCCGTGGACCTGCTGCGGCTGCCCCGCCACATGGCCGCCGCCGTGCGCCAGGCGGGCCGGATCCTCGACTCCCGCCAGGCAACCGTGGTGGTGGGTGTGGGCGGCTACGTCTGCACCCCGGTGTACCTGGCCGCCCGGCGTCGGGGCATCCCCGTGGTGATCCACGAGGCGAACGCCAAGCCGGGGATCGCCAACCGGGTGGGCGCGCGCTTCGCGGCCGCCGTGGCCACCGCCTTCCCGGACACCCCTCTGCGGGGTGCCCGGGTGGTGGGCATGCCGATGCGCCGCGAGATCGCCACGCTGGACCGTGCGTCGCAGCGTGCGGCCGCCCGCGCCGCCCTCGGCCTGGAGCCGGACCTGCCCACCGTGGTGGTCACGGGGGGTTCCTCCGGTGCGCAGTCCATGAACCGCACCGTCGAGGCCATTGCCCGTGAGGTGGGGGAGCAGGGCTACCAGCTGCTGCACGTCACGGGACGCGGCAAGGAGCTGCGCACCCCGGAGGGCGAGCTGCTGCGCGCGCCGCACTACGTGCAGACCGAGTACGTGGACGGCATGGAGAAGGTCTACGCGGCGGCGGACCTGCTCGTCGCCCGCTCGGGTGCGGCCACCGTGTGCGAGGTCGCCGCGGTGGGCCTGCCCGCCGTGTTCGTGCCCCTGCCCATCGGCAACGGGGAGCAGGCGCTCAACGCCCGGTCCCTCGTGGCGGCGGGCGGCGCGCAGCTCGTGGCCGACGCCGAGTTCACCCCCCGCTTCTACCGAGACACCGTGGCACCCCTGGTGACCGACGCCGCCCGCCTGGACGAGATGGCCCACGCCTCCGCGGCGCACGGCGTCCGCGACGCCGCCCAGGTGATGGCGCGGCTCACCCTCGACACCGCCCTCGACTGACCCCCGCTTCCCCGCACGCACCCCAGGAGACAACCGTGAACACCCAGCAACCCCTCGACCCCCACGGCCTGGGCCGCGTGCACTTCATCGGCATGGGCGGTGCGGGCATGTCCGCCGTGGCGCGCCTGCTGCTGGCGCGCGGCGTGGAGGTGAGCGGCTCGGACGCCAGGGACTCCGCGGGCCTGCGCGAGCTCGAGGCGCTGGGCGCCACCGTGTTCGTCGGCCAGGCGGGCGAGAACGTCGCGGGGGCGGAGACCGTGGTGGTCTCCACGGCCATCAAGGACAGCAACCCGGAGCTCGCCGCGGCCCGTGCCGCCGGTGCGCGCGTGCTGCACCGCTCCGAGGCGCTCGCCGCCGCCATGCACGGGCGCAACGTGATCGCCATCGCCGGCACGCACGGCAAGACCACCACGAGCTCCATGGCCGCGGTGGCACTGCGGGAGGCGCAGCTCGACCCCTCGTGGGCGATCGGTGCGCACGTGGCGGACCTCGGTGCCAACGCCGGCTTCGGCGAGGGCGACTGGTTCGTCGCGGAGGCCGACGAGTCGGACGGCTCCTTCATGGCCTACCACCCCACGGTGGCCGTGGTGACGAACATCGAGCCGGACCACCTGGACCACTACGGCAGCGCCGAGGCGTTCTACCGGGCCTTCGACGAGTTCTCGGACACCATCCGCACCGGCGGCACCCTGGTGGCGTGCGTGGACGATCCCGGCGCAGCACGCCTGGCCGAGCGGCGTCGTGCGGCCGGCGCGCCGGTGCTCACGTACGGGGCCGACCCCGCGGCGGACGTGGTGGTCTCGGAGGTCACCCCGCTCGGCACCGGCTCCTCGTGCCGCCTCGACTTCCCCGCCGCGGGGGAGCGCCGCACGGCCGAGCTTCGTCTCGCGGTCCCGGGGGCGCACAACGTGGCCGACGCCGCGGCCGCCTTCACGGCGGGGCTCGCCGCCGGCGCGGATCCCGTCCGGCTGCTCTCCGGCCTGGCCGGGTTCCACGGCTCCGCCCGCCGCTTCGACCTGCGCGGCGAGCAGGACGGCGTGCGGGTCTTCGACGACTACGCCCACCACCCCACGGAGGTCGCCGCCGCGCTGACCGCGGCCCGGGACGTGGCGGGAGAGCACCGCGTGCTCGTGGTCTTCCAGCCGCACCTCTACTCCCGCACGCGCGAGTTCGCCGAGCCGTTCTGCCGTGCGCTGGAGCTCGCGGACCTCGCGTGCGTCCTGGACGTATTCGGGGCCCGCGAGCAGCCGGAGCCCGGCGTCACGGGGGAGAGCATCACCCGCTTTGCCGACGGCGCCGCGGTGGTCTCCACTCCCGCGGCCGAGGACGCGGTTGCGGCGGTGGTCGCGCGGGCGGCCCCGGGCGACGTCGTCATGACCGTGGGTGCCGGCGACGTCACCGCGCTCGGCCCCGCGATCCTCTCCGCCCTGGCGCGACGCTGATGGCCCGCTCCCTGCCCCCGCACCAGCCGTCCTTCGGCGGCCGGGCTTCCGACGACGCTCACTCCGAGGACCCCCACTCCGCAGCCCCCGGGTCCGACGGCCACGGCTCCGAGGAGGACTCGGCGGCCGCGGCGCGCCCGGACGAACGCGATCCCGAGAGGGACGCGGACTGGGACGCGGACTGGGGTGTCGGCCCGGGCGAGGAGTTCCACGGTGTCGCGGACGAGCCGCCCGTGGTGCGGGTCAACGACGGCGCCAAGGTCACCCGGGTGGACACGGGCCAGCTCGAGGCGGCTCCGGCGGCGGGGGGACGCTTCTCCACGTGGCGCGCGCGACGCCGTGCCGCCCGCGCCGAGGAGGCGGCCGCCGGGTCGACCGGCGAACCGGAGGATGGCGACGGGGAGGACGCCGACTCCACGGTGCTGCAGTTCCCGCCCAGCACCCACCGGCGCCGCCGCAGACGCCGGCTGATCACGCTGCTTGTCTCCCTCGCGGCACTGGCCCTGCTCGCGCTCGTGGTCTTCTTCTCCCCGCTGTTCGCCACCCGCACGATCGACGTGGAGGGCGCGACGCTCACGAACCCGGACGCGGTGCAGGAGGCGCTCTCCGGATTCCAGGGCGTGCCCCTCACCCGGATCTCGAAGCAGGACGTCAGGGAGTCCCTGGGGGACGTCCCCCAGGTGAAGTCCGTGGACGTGGTCTTCCACCCGCCGCACACGATCGCCGTGCAGCTGCACGAGCGCGTGGGGGTGGCCGTCGTGGAGGACGGCGACTCGCTGGTGCTCGTGGACTCCGAGGGCAAGCCCCTGTCCACCGTGGCGAAGGCCCAGCGCCCGGACGTTCCCCTGGTCTCCGGCGGGCGCGGTGTCCTGAGCACGCAGAAGTTCACGGACGTCTCCGAGGTCCTCGCGGCGCTTCCCGCGGAGGTCCTGTCGAGGCTCGAGAGCGCCGCCGCACCCTCGGGCTCGGCCGTGGAGCTGACCTTCAAGGACGGCCGGAAGGTGCTGTGGGGGGACGCCTCGCAGAGCGATCTCAAGGCACAGGTGGTCGCGGCTCTCGTGAACTCCGAGGCCACCGCGAACGCCACCGAGATCGACGTGTCCGCGCCGCTGCACCCGGTCGTCAAGTGACCGGGACTTCAACCCTCAAGAACGACTTGAAGGGAAGTCCTCTGCGTGACCTGGAGGTTTGCGGGGCAATCGGGTAACACGGCCCGGCATGATATGGAGAACCCCCCCGAGGTTGTTATCCTTACCGTCAACGGAATGGTGTGCCTCCCGGCACCTCAGTCACCCGAGTTTAACGCAAGACTTTAGACTTTTTCAGCGATTCATCCCCGGATAGCGCAAGCCCACGCGAGTTAGGTGCATATGGACTCCTCAACCCCCCAGAACTACTTGGCCGTCATCAAGGTGGTCGGCATCGGCGGCGGCGGCGTCAACGCCGTGAACCGCATGATCGAGGAGGGCCTGCGCGGCGTCGAGTTCATCGCCATCAACACCGACGCCCAGGCCCTGCTGATGTCGGACGCGGACGTCAAGCTCGACGTCGGCCGTGAGCTGACCCGCGGCCTCGGCGCCGGCGCGAACCCGGACGTCGGGCGCCAGGCGGCGGAGGACCACGAGGAGGAGATCCAGGAGGTGCTCAAGGGCGCCGACATGGTCTTCGTGACCGCGGGCGAGGGCGGTGGCACCGGCACCGGCGGCGCCCCCGTGGTTGCCCGCATCGCCCGCTCGCTGGGTGCCCTGACCATTGGTGTGGTCACCCGCCCGTTCACGTTCGAGGGCCGCCGCCGCTCCAACCAGGCCGAGAACGGCATCGAGACGCTGCGGGACGAGGTGGACACGCTCATCGTGATCCCCAACGACCGTCTGCTCTCCATCTCGGACCGCAACGTCTCCATGCTGGACGCGTTCAAGTCCGCGGACCAGGTGCTGCTCTCCGGCGTCTCCGGCATCACGGATCTCATCACCACCCCGGGCCTGATCAACCTCGACTTCGCGGACGTCAAGTCCGTGATGCAGGGTGCGGGCTCGGCGCTGATGGGCATCGGCTCGGCGCAGGGCGAGGACCGCGCGGTCAAGGCCGCGGAGCTCGCCATCGCGTCCCCGCTGCTCGAGGCGTCCATCGACGGCGCCCACGGCGTGCTGCTGTCCATCCAGGGCGGCTCGGACCTCGGCCTGTTCGAGATCAACGAGGCCGCCCGTCTGGTGCAGGAGGTCGCCCACCCGGAGGCGAACATCATCTTCGGTGCGGTGATCGACGACGCCCTGGGGGACCAGGCGCGCGTCACCGTGATCGCCGCGGGCTTCGACTCGGTGTCCCAGGAGACCAACGCGAACAACTCCTCCCCGGCTCAGCGCCAGGCGGAGAACACGCGTGCGACCTTCGGCGGGGATGCCTCGCGTCCCTCGGGCCTGGGCCGTTCCCCGCAGCGCGGTGGGAACTCCTACGCCGCTCCCACGAGCGGTTTCGGCTCGCGCCAGAACCAGAACGACGACATCCCGGACGACGCCGGGTTCGACGTGGACCTGCCCGCCGAGTCGGACGCGCCGTCCTCCTCGAGCTCCGCGGCCCGCAAGGACTCGCTGGACTTCCCCGACTTCCTGAAGTGAGGCGGCGGGCGCTCGGCGCCCGCTGACACGCCGTCGCCCCTCGGGGACGGTGGCAGGAGATCGGACACGGCGCGGGAGCGCTGAGAAGGGGGTGGCCACCGCTGCGGTGGCCACCCCCTTCGGCGTGTGCCCGGCGAGACCAGACAGGAAGGCCCGACCTAGCGGGGCGGGGTCACAACAGTCGGCCCCGGAGAACAGCGAGGAGAACCAGCATGTGGTACCGCACGGACAGCGGCGGCGTCGGCGTGGCGTTCACTGACGTCGCGGAGGGCAACCTCGCCGCGCACACGGGTGACGAGCCCGCAGAGGTGGCGCGGCGGCGTCGTCGTGTGGAGGCGGAGCTGGGAACGGGGCCGGTGCGCTACGCGTGGCAGGTGCACGGGACCGCGGTGCACGACGTCACGGGCACGGCGTTCGACGCCGCAGACCCGCTCGCCTCCCCGGAGGCGGACGCGGTGGTCAGCGCGGACGGCACTCCCGTGGGGATTCTCACAGCGGACTGCCTCCCGGTGGTGCTCGTGGGCCGGCGGCCGGGGAGAGTTCCGGTGCTCGCGGTGGCCCACGCCGGGCGCCCGGGCCTGCTGGCCGGCGTGCTGCAGGAAACCGTGGCGGCCGTGCGGGCCCACGGGGCCCTGGATCTCGAGGCCTGGATCGGGCCCGCCGTGTGCGGGGCGTGCTACGAGGTGCCCGCCGAGATGGCGAGGGAGGCGGAGGAGACGCTGCCGGGCGTCGCGACGACGACGTCGTGGGGCACGGACGGTCTCGACCTGCCGGGTGCCGCGCGCTCGCTCCTGGAGGAGCGCGGGGTGCGGGTCCGGGAGGAGACCGCGGACCGCGCCGCGTGGTGCACGCTGGAGAACGACGAGTTGTACTCGTACCGCAGGGACAAGACCCCGGGCCGGCTCGCCGGCCTCGTGTGGGTCAGCGAGGAAGGTGGGCGTGATGAGTGAGATCGGTGACGGAGTGGATCCGCAGGACGCCGGGCGCACGGCGGAGCTCGCGCAGCGGCTGTCCGCCGTGCGGCGGCGGATCCTGGACGCGGCCGCCCAGCGCGAGGAGGACCGCTCCCACGGGGGCGAGCTGCCGTCGCTCGTGGTCGTGACCAAGTTCTTCCCCGCGCAGGACGTCCTGCGGCTGCGGGAGCTGGGGGTGCGCGCGGTGGGGGAGAACCGGGACCAGGAGGCGGGGCCCAAGGCCGCCGAGGTCACGGCCGTGCTGGCCGAGCGCGAGCCGCCCGTGTCCCCGCCCGTGTGGCACTTCGTGGGCCAGCTGCAGTCGAACAAGGCCAAGCACGTGGTGCGCTACGCCGCGTGGGTGCACTCGGTGGACCGCACCTCGCTGGTCACGGCGCTCGGCAGGGCGGTGCGCAACCACCGGGAGGCGGTGGCCGCCGGGGATGCCGAGCCGGGACCGTGCGCCACCGAGGACCTCACGTGCCTGCTGCAGGTGGACCTGGACCCCGCGGCCACCCCGGAGAGCTCACGGGGCGGTGCACACCCGGACGCTGTCCCCGAACTTGCACGTGCTGTGGCCGAGACGGAGGGCCTGCGGCTGGGCGGGGTGATGGCCGTCGCACCCCGGGACACCGATCCCCGCGAGGCCTTCGACAGATTGTGGGGGATCTCGCAGGAACTGCTGCTGGAGCACCCGGAGGCCCGCGCCGTCTCGGCCGGGATGAGCGGCGACCTCGAGGCCGCCGTGGCCGCGGGGGCCACGCACGTGCGCATCGGATCGGATGTTCTCGGGCCCCGGCCCGCCGTGCGGTAGCGTAAAGGACTGACGATACGCGGGCCGATCCCACTCGGCCCGTTCAGTGATTGAGGAGAGAATATGGCCGGAGCGCTGCGTCGCACCATGGTGTATCTCGGGCTGGCCGAGAGCGACGACGAGTACATCTCCGAAGACACCCCCCGCCCCCGGGACACCCCCCACACGGTCTCGAACAGGCCCGCTGCCGCGGCGAACGAGGCTGGCAGCACGGCGGTCAGCCGCCGGAGCCCCGAGTACCGAGCCCCCGTGACCCCCATCAAGCGGGCTCCCAGTTCCCGAGAGGACGACAACGAATTGCGCACCATCACCACCGTGCACCCCCGGTCGTACAACGACGCCAAGTCCATCGGCGAGGCCTTCCGCGACGGCACCCCCGTGATCATGAACGTCTCGGACATGGGCGAGGCCGAGGCCAAGCGGCTGGTGGACTTCGCGGCGGGCCTGGTCTTCGCCCTGCACGGCTCCATCGAGCGGGTCACCGCCAAGGTGTTCCTGCTGACCCCGTCCTTCGTGGAGGTCCGGGACCAGGGCCACACGGACGAGATCGACGAGGACGCGACGGCCCACGAGCAGGTCGAAGGCTGAGACCATGAGCCTGGTGCTGTCGATCGTCTACCTGGTGGTCCACGTGCTCTACATCGCGCTGCTGGGACGCCTGGTCCTGGACTGGGTGCAGATGTTCGCGCGCAGCTGGCGTCCCAAGGGCCTGGCCCTGGTGGTGGCGTCCGCGGTCTACTCGGTGACCGACCCGCCCATGAACGCGCTGCGCCGGCTGGTCCCGCCGCTGCGCTTCGGCGGGGTGGCGCTGGACCTGGGGTTCCTGATCCTGGTCTTCGTCATCAGCATCCTGCAGTCGGTGCTGGGCACCATCCTGTTCAGGCTCTGAGCACCGGGCCCGGTGACCTGCGGCGGCGCCCGCCCGCGAGGAGCAGGGGCCCGCTGAGCGCTATTGTGGAGCAGAATCCCTCCGCGGGTTCCCAGCGCGCCTGAGCGCGCGGGGATCCAGCAGCATTTTCCGAACAACACGATCCGTACAACACGAGGAGTGAGAAGATCCATGGCTCTGACACCCGAAGACGTCATCAACAAGCGGTTCCAGCCCACCAAGTTCCGTGAGGGCTACGACCAGGACGAGGTGGACGACTTCCTGGACGAGGTGGTCGTCGAGCTGCGCCGCCTGACGCAGGAGAACGAGAACCTGCGCAAGCAGGTGGAGACCCTCGGCGGCACCCCGGACGAGTCCGCGGCCACCTCCGAGAGCGTCTCGGAGACCACCACTACGTCCGCCTCTACCGGCTCCGGCTCGCACGCCGGGGACGCCACCTCGGCGAACGCGACCCAGACCGCGCCCGCCGAGACGACCCCGGTCGCCGAGGCGAGCGAGCACCGCACCACGGACACCGCCGCAGCGGAGACCGCGGGCACGACGTCGTCGGCCCAGACCGCCACCGGCGCCCAGACGGGTGCCGCGACCGGGGAGTCCGCGCAGTCCGCCGCCGCCGTGCTGGCGATGGCCCAGAAGCTGCACGACGACTACGTGACGCAGGGTAAGCAGGAACGCGAGCGCCTCATCACCGAGGGCCGAGTCCAGGCGGACCAGCTCGTCTCCGAGGGCAAGCGCATCAAGGAGGAGACGCTGTCCTCGCTCGAGCGCGAGAAGGTGGACCTCGAGTCCAACGTGGCAAAGCTGCGTTCGTTCGAGAAGGACTACCGCAGCAACCTCAAGACCTTCCTCAACGGCCAGCTGCGGGACCTCGACAACACCGGGTCCCTGGAGCCGACCGAGTCGGTCTCCACCGCGGGCAAGCGCCCCGGCACCAAGTAGGACGCCTGTGAGCGATAGCTCCACCCACGCAGCGGCGGCACCCGTCCCCACCCGGGCGGGCCGCCGCTGCGTCGTGGTGTCCCTGGTGGTGGCCGCGCTGCTCTACGCGGGGGACCAGGCAAGCAAGCTGTGGGTCGTGGACAACCTCGTGCTCGGCCGCGAGTACCCGGTGGTCCCGGGCCTGCTGTGGTGGCAGCACATCCGCAACAGCGGCGGGGCGTTCTCGCTGGGCTCCGGTGCCACCTGGGTCTTCACGCTCGTGATGGCCGCCGTGGTCGTGGCGATCCTGTGGCACCTGCGCCGGGTCCGCGACCCCCTGTGGGCCCTCGCACTGGGGCTGGTGCTGGGCGGCGCGCTCGGGAACCTGACCGACCGCCTGTTCCGGGAACCGGGGTTCGGGCGCGGGCACGTGGTGGACTTCATCGCGGTGCCCCATTTCGCGATCTTCAACGTGGCCGACTGCGGCGTGGTGGTGGGCATCGGCCTGGTGCTGCTGCTGATCCTGCTCAACCGGGACTCGGGGGTGGCTCGTGAGCGCTGAGCGCACCCGCCCCACCGGCTCCGAGCCGGAGTACGTGAGCGAGCGGTTCACGGCGTCCCCCGAGCTGGAGGGTACCCGGCTCGACGCCGCCGTGGCCGCCTGGACGGGCCTGTCACGCTCCGCCGCGGCGCAGCTGTGCGAGCAGGAGCGGGTCTCCCACCGCGGGCGGCCCGTGGCCAAGTCTCACCGGGTGGCGGCGTCCGAGACCTACACCGTGGAGGTCCCCGTGCCCGAGGACCCCGAGCGCATTGCGCCGCAGCACGTGCCGGACCTGCGCCTCGTGGAGGTCAACCCGAGCTACGTGGTGGTCGACAAGCCCGCCGGAGTGGCCGCGCACCCCTCGCCCGGGTGGAAGGGGCCCACCGTGGTGGGCGCCCTGGCCGGTGCCGGGATCTCCGTGGCGACCTCCGGCGCCCCCGAGCGCCAGGGCATCGTGCACCGGCTGGACGTGGGAACCTCCGGACTGATGGTCGTGGCCCGGGAGGAGAGCGCGTACACGCAGCTCAAGCGTGCGTTCAAGGAGCGCACGGTGACCAAGGTCTACCACGCCGCGGTGCAGGGCATCCCGGACCCGCTGAAGGGCACGATCGACGCGCCCATCGGACGCCACCCCGGCCACGAGTGGCGCTTCGCGGTGCTCGCGGACGGGCGCCGCTCCGTGACCCACTACGAGGTGCTCGAGGCGTTCGGGCGGGCCTCGCTCGTGGAGGTGCACCTGGAGACGGGGCGCACCCACCAGATCCGCGTGCACTTCAACGCGCTGCAGCACCCGTGCTGCGGTGACCTCACCTACGGGGCGGACCCCGCGCTGTCCGCGGGCCTGGGGCTCACGCGGCAGTGGCTGCACGCCAAGCGGCTGGGGTTCACGAGCCCCGTCACGGGGGAGTACGTGGAGTACGAGAGCCCCTATCCCACGGACCTCGCGTACGCCGTGGAGACCCTGCGGGAGGGTGGCCCGCAGCTCTGAGGCGATCCGGCGGCGTCGGGCCCGCGGGTCCGGCCAGGCGTCCGTCGTGCGGGCCCGGGGCAGGGGTGCGGTGCCAGACGCTTGGCGTGCGGTGCGTGGTTCCTGGCCGCCGGGCACGACGTCGTGGCGCGGCTGTGAGGGACGTCCCGCCCCCGCGGGCGGTGGGTGTCGGAGCCGCCGCCTAGACTTGTCCCGTGACTTCGGCGACCGGCAAAAAAGGCTTCACCCATCTCCACGTGCACACCGAGTACTCCATGCTGGACGGTGCCGCGCGCCTGAACGACCTCTTCGAGGAGTGCCACCGGCTGGGGATGGACTCCCTGGCCACCACGGACCACGGGTTCGTCTTCGGGGCCTTCGACTTCTGGAACAAGGCCCGCGCGGCCGGCATCAAGCCGATCATCGGCGTGGAGGCCTACCTGACCCCGGGCACGGCCCGGCAGGACCGCACGCGCGTGAAGTTCGCGGACGGCGGGCGCGACGACGTCTCCGGTGCCGGTGCCTACACGCACATGACCCTCCTCGCGCAGTCCAGCGAGGGCATGCAGAACCTCTTCCGCGCGTCCACGAAGGCGTCCCTGGAGGGCCAGCTCTACAAGCCGCGCATGGACCGGGAGCTGCTCAACCAGTACGGCAAGGGTCTGATCGCCACCACCGGCTGCCCCTCCGGCGAGGTGCAGACCCGGCTGCGGCTGGGCCAGTACGACGAGGCGGTCAAGGCCGCCGCCGACTTCCGGGACATCTTCGGCGCCGAGAACTTCTACTGCGAGCTCATGGACCACGGGCTGGGGATCGAGAAGCGGGTCACCGGCGACCTGCTGCGCCTGGCCAAGGACCTGAACCTTCCCCTGGTAGCCACCAACGACCTGCACTACACCCACGCGGAGGACGCCAAGTCCCACGCGGCGCTGCTGTGCGTGCAGTCCGGCTCCACCCTGCAGGACCCCAAGCGCTTCAAGTTCGACGCGGACGAGTTCTACCTCAAGTCCCCGGAGCAGATGCGCGAGGTGTTCCGGGACTTCCCGGAGGCGTGCGACAACACCCTGGAGATCGCCGAGCGCTGCGAGGTGGACTTCGACACCTCCGCCAACTACATGCCGCGCTTCCCCACGCCGGAGGGCGAGGACGAGACCTCGTGGTTCATCAAGGAGGTCGAGAAGGGGCTGCACTACCGCTTCCCGGGCGGCATCCCGGACGACGTCCGCGAGCAGGCGGAGTACGAGAAGAAGATCATCATCCAGATGGGCTTCCCGGGCTACTTCCTGGTGGTCGCGGACTTCATCAACTGGTCCAAGGACAACGGGATCCGCGTGGGCCCGGGGCGTGGCTCCGGCGCCGGTTCCATGGTCGCGTACGCCATGCGCATCACCGAGCTGAACCCCCTGGCGCACGGGCTGATCTTCGAGCGGTTCCTGAACCCGGACCGCGTGTCCATGCCCGACTTCGACGTCGACTTCGACGACCGCCGCCGCTCCGAGGTGATCCACTACGTCACGGAGAAGTACGGCGACGAGCGCGTGGCCATGATCGTCACGTACGGCACCATCAAGGCCAAGCAGGCGCTGAAGGACTCCTCGCGCGTGCTGGGCTACCCGTTCTCCATGGGGGAGCGGCTCACCAAGGCCATGCCGCCGGACGTGATGGGCAAGGGCATCTCCCTGCAGGACGTCTACGACGAGGACGCCAAGCGCTACGACGAGGCCGGGGAGCTGCGCGAGATCCTCGCGGACGACCCCGAGTCCATGAAGGTCTTCGAGACCGCCCAGGGCCTGGAGGGGCTCAAGCGCCAGTGGGGTGTGCACGCGGCCGGCGTGATCATGTCCTCGGACCCGCTGATCGACATCATCCCGCTGATGCGCCGCGAGCAGGACGGGCAGGTCATCACGCAGTTCGACTACCCCACGTGCGAGGGCCTGGGGCTGATCAAGATGGACTTCCTGGGGCTGCGCAACCTCACGATCATCTCGGACGCCCTGGAGAACATCACGCTCAACCGGGACGGCTTCGTGCTGGACCTGGAGCACCTGCCGATCGACGACGCCGGGTCCTACGACCTGCTCGCGCGCGGTGACACCCTGGGCGTGTTCCAGCTGGACGGCGGGCCCATGCGGCAGCTGCTCAAGCTGATGCGCCCGGACAACTTCGAGGACATCTCCGCGACCATCGCCCTGTACCGCCCGGGGCCCATGGGCGCGAACTCCCACACGAACTACGCGCTGCGCAAGAACGGCGCGCAGGAGATCACACCCATCCACCCGGAGCTCGCGGAGCCGCTCTCGGAGATCCTGGGCACCACCTACGGCCTGATCGTGTACCAGGAGCAGGTGATGGCGATCGCCCAGAAGGTGGCCGGCTACTCGCTGGGCCAGGCGGACATCCTGCGCCGTGCCATGGGCAAGAAGAAGAAGGCGGAGCTGGACAAGCAGTACAAGGGCTTCCACCAGGGGATGATCGACCGCGGCTACTCGGAGGCGGCGGTCAAGGCCCTGTGGGACATCCTGCTGCCGTTCTCGGACTACGCGTTCAACAAGGCGCACTCGGCGGCCTACGGACTGGTGTCCTACTGGACCGCGTACCTCAAGGCGCACTACCCGGCCGAGTACATGGCGGCGCTGCTGACCTCGGTGGGCGACGACAAGGACAAGCTCGCCATGTACCTCACGGAGTGCCGTCACATGGGCATCACCGTGCTGCCGCCGGACGTGAACGAGTCCGAGCTGAACTTCACCCCTGTGGGCACCGACATCCGCTTCGGCATGGGTGCGGTGCGCAACGTGGGCGCCAACGTGGTCCAGGCCATGGTGGGTGCGCGCAACGAGGAGGGCAAGTTCACCTCCTTCAACGACTTCCTGGCGAAGGTCCCGGCCGTGGTGTGCAACAAGCGCACCATCGAGTCCATGATCAAGGCCGGTGCGTTCGACCAGCTGGGCCACACGCGCCGGAGCCTGGTGATGTGCCACGAGCAGGCGGTCGAGGACGTCGTCGCGCAGAAGAAGAAGGAGGACAACGGCGAGTTCACCTTCGACATCTTCTCGATGGGCGGTTCGGACGACACGGAGCAGGAGACGTTCTCCGTGGAGGTCCCGGACGTCCCCGAGTGGGAGCGCAAGGACCTGCTGGCCTTCGAGCGCGAGATGCTGGGCCTCTACGTCTCGGACCACCCGCTGCGCGGTCTCGACGACGCCCTGGGCCAGTACACGGACACGGCCATCGCGCCGCTGCTCACGGAGGAGAACACCCGGCCCGACGGCGCCGTGGTCACCATCGGGGGCATGATCACCTCGCTCTCGCGGCGGATCGCGAAGACCTCCGGCAACGCCTATGCACGCGTGGAGCTGGAGGACCGCTCGGGTTCCATCGAGGTGATGTTCTTCGGCAAGGCGTACGCGCCGATCGCCGGGGTCCTGACCGAGGACCTGATCTGTGTCATCAAGGGGCGGATGCAGCGCCGCGACGACGGCTCCATCTCGATCTCCGCCCAGGAGCTCACGGTGCCGGAGCTCAGCGTGGACGGCTCCTCCGGGCCGGTGTGCGTGGCGCTGCCGGAGCACCGGGCCACCGAGGCCACGATCCGCCGGATCGGCGAGGTGCTGCGCAACCACAAGGGGGACTCGGAGGTGCGCATCCACCTGGACACGCGCCGCAGCACCCAGGTCATGCGCCTCGGTCCGGAGTACCGTGTGAACCCCTCGCCAGCGCTGTTCGGGGACCTCAAGGTGCTGCTCGGTCCGGCCTGCCTGGAGGCGTGAGCCGAGCCGCGCGAGGCCGCCGCGGTGTCCGGGCCACCACGGCGGCGCACCGGTCCGTTCCTCCCCGGTCCGCTCCCGACGGCGCCCGGTGACGGGCGGTGCCCCGTGACGCGCGGCGCCGAGGCCTCGTCCGCTCGCGCCCCGTCCGATTGACGCGCGATTGTAGACTGAAAACGTGACTGAGCAACCCCTGATCCCCGCGTCCACCGCCACCCCCGGCTCGTACCTGCGGGTCACCGACCTGCGGGGGACGCACCTGGGCTGGAGCGAGCTGCGCGCCGCGGTGCCCCGGCAGGCGCCGTCGTCGGTCGTGGACGCCGAGGACGCGGTGCGGGGGATCATCGAGGACGTGAAGGCTCGCGGAGCACGTGCTCTGCGCGAGCTCGCCCGGAAGTTCGACGGCGTGGAGCAGGAGCGCATCCGGGTGGCGCCCGAGGAGATCGAGCGCGCCGTCGCCGCCCTGGACCCGGCCGTGCGGCACGGTCTGGAGTCCGCGATCGAGCGGACGCGGGCGTTCGCCGCCGCACAGCGCCCGTCGGACGTGACTATCGAGGTGGCTCCCGGTGCCACCCTGCACCACCGCTGGACTCCCGTGCGGCGCGCGGGGCTCTACATTCCCGGCGGGCTGGCCGTGTACCCGTCCTCCGTGGTGATGAACGTGGTCCCGGCCCAGGCGGCCGGGGTGGAGACCGTGGTGCTGTGCTCCCCGCCGCAGAAGGAGTTCGGGGGCCTGCCGCACCCGGTCGTTCTCGGCGCGGCGGGGCTGCTGGGCGTGGACGAGGTCTGGGCCGTGGGCGGTGCGCAGGCGCTCGCGGCCATGGCGCACGGCGTCGTGGACGGCGAGGACGTCCTGGAGCCCGTGAACACCGTCACCGGCCCGGGCAACATCTTCGTGGCCATGGCCAAGCGGCAGCTGCGCTCGGTGGTGGGGGTGGACGCCGAGGCCGGGACCACCGAGATCGCGGTCCTGGCGGACGACTCCGCCGACCCCCGCTACGTGGCCGCGGACCTGATCTCCCAGGCGGAGCACGATCCGGCCGCCGGTTCCGTGCTGATCACGGACTCCCCGGAGCTGGCGCGCGCGGTGGAGGAACAGCTCACCGTGCAGGTCCCCGAGGCAAAGCACCGGGAGCGGATCATGACCGCGCTGAGCGGGCCGCAGTCCGGGGTGGTGCTCACCGACGACCTCGACGTCTCCGTGGCCGTGGCGGACGCCTACGCCGCGGAGCACCTGGAGATCCACACGCGCGGCGCGAGCGAGGTGGCCGCCCGGATCCGCAACGCCGGCGCCGTCTTCGTGGGACCGTACAGCCCCGTGCCGCTCGGCGACTACGCGGCCGGGTCCAACCACGTGCTCCCCACGGGCGGCACCGCCGTGTTCAGCTCAGGCTTGCAGGCGGCCTCCTTCATGAAGGCCGTCCAGGTGATCGAGTACTCGCGCGAGGCGCTGGCCGCGCTGGAGGAGGACATCGTGGCACTGTCCGCGAGCGAGGACCTCCCTGCCCACGGGCGCGCGGTCACGCTGCGCGGCGAGGACCGTGGCACGGGCGCCGACACCGACACCGTCTCGGGGGGCTGAGCCGTGCACTGTCCGTTCTGCCGCCACAACGACTCGAAGGTCGTGGACTCCCGCACCTCCGACGACGGCACCTCCATCCGGCGACGCCGCCGCTGCACCGAGTGCGGCCGCCGCTTCTCCACGCTGGAGACCACCTCCATCTCGGTCATCAAGCGCTCCGGGGTCACCGAGCCGTTCGACCGGCAGAAGATCGTCAACGGCGTGCGCAAGGCGTGCCAGGGGCGGCCGGTGAGCGAGGACGACCTCGCGATGCTCGCCCAGGAGGTCGAGGAGTCGATCCGCGCCTCGGGCAGCGCGGAGGTGGAGGCCCACGACGTCGGGCTGGCCATCCTCCCGCCGCTGCGCCGCCTGGACGTGGTCGCCTACCTGCGCTTCGCGTCCGTCTACCAGGCGTTCGAGGACCTCGAGGACTTCGAGCGGGCCATTGACGTGCTGCGCGACCAGCAGGCGGAGCTCGCCGGGCAGCAGACGCTCGTGCCGCCGGCCGGGCAGAACGCCCCGGCCCGACGCCGCTCGACGCGTCGCATCGCGACCGCCCCGGACACCGCGCCCGTTCAGGACAGTGCCAAGCCGTCGGCCGACTCGGACACGGAAGCGCCCACCGCCGAGACCGCCGCGGCTGCGGCCGCGCAGGCTCCGGGGGAGGAGAAGCCGGCCGCGCCGCGTCGTCGCCGGGCCAAGAAGCCCGCGGACACCGTGACCCAGCCGCGACTGCTCTGACCAGTCCAGCCCTCGGTTGCGGCCGTGGGGGCACGGCGGTCCGGTCGGCCGCGGGACCTCGGCTGTTATTCTCGCGGTGTGTCTATGAAACAGAACACACATGACCGCACGGGAGGGGATGTGGACGTGGTCCGCGCCTCGCCCCAGGATGTCGACACCGCAGCCGACGTCCTGGCTCGCGCGTTCTCCGTGGACCCGCACGTCGTGGGGCTGCTGCCCCGCGGGGACGTCCTGCGCCCGCTCACCCGTCTGTGGCGGCGCATCCTGCGCGAGACGCTCGCGGCCGGTGGCCACGCCTACCTCGCGAGGCGCCGGGGTGCGCGGGAGGTGCTCGGGGTGGCGCTGTGGGAGGGGCCCGGCGAGAAGGTGTCCCTGCGCCAGATGGTCCCCGGGCTGCTGTCCTACCTCTCGGTCTTCCGGCAGCGTTTCCCGGACGCGCTGGTCACCGAACGTCTCGCCCACGAGGCGCATCCGGACGCGCCGCACTGGTACCTCAAGGCCGTGGGGACCGTTCCCGAGGTGCGCGGTGAAGGGGTGGGCACCGTGCTGCTGAACGACCGGCTGCGGGAGGTCGACGGCGAGCACGTGGAGACCTACCTGGAAGCCTCCACGCAGGACCTCGTGCCGTACTACGCGCGCTTCGGCTTCGTGTCGCGGGGGCCCGTACCGTGCCGGGGGACCGTTCCCGCGATCGGGATGGTGCGCCCGGCGGTGGCGTGACGCAGCCGGCGTCTCGGCGGCGTGCCAGGTGGCTTCGGGCGTCCCCCACGCGCTGCGCGGCGTACCGGCCGAAAGCGGCGAGGCGAAAGCCCCTGAGGGTGGAGGTGGCCTGCTCGTGCACCATGGGTGTCACTGCAGTGCTCGCGTGGTGGGCCCTGCCGGGATCGAACCGACGACATCTACGGTGTAAACGTAGCGCTCTACCAGCTGAGCTAAAGGCCCCAGGATCGGGTGGGCACGACTGGAACAGCTGCCAGCACCCGATGGGGGACAGCCTACCGGTCGGTCGGGAACTCGCCCAACGAGGCGTCGTCGACCCGGCGTGATGTTCCCCACGGCAGCCTGGAGCGGGTTTGACACTCGACGCGATGAATGCGTTAGGCTGTACTCGTTGTCGAGATCAACACACCAGGGGACGCTGGTGCGCTGGATCGCCTTCGGGCGTGACAGATACGGCGGTTCGATTCCGTCGGTCTCCACCACACACCGGAACCCCCGGGAGCCGCGGCTCCCGGGGGTTCCGTGCATGTCGGGGCCTGTCCCACGCCACCGCGCCCCGGCTACTGGCACGGCGGCATGGTGGATAGGCTAGGACGCATGGCAGCAGAAAAGAAAGCAGACATCGGTGTCACCGGCCTGGCCGTGATGGGCGCCAACCTGGCTCGCAACTTCGCACACCACGGCTACACCGTGGCGCTGCACAACCGCTCCGTGGGCAAGACGGACGCGTTGCTCGCCGAGCACGGCTCCGAGGGGGACTTCGTCCGCACGGAGACCATGCAGGAGCTCGTGGACTCGCTGGCGAAGCCGCGGCGCGTGATGATCATGGTCAAGGCGGGTGCGCCCGTGGACGCCGTGATCGAGCAGCTCACGCCGCTGCTGGACGAGGGCGACATCATCATCGACGGCGGCAACTCCTACTTCCAGGACACGCGCCGCCGCGAGCGTGAGCTCGCCGAGAAGGGCCTGCACTTCGTGGGCGTGGGCGTCTCCGGCGGCGAGGAGGGCGCGCTCAACGGCCCGTCCATCATGCCGGGCGGCTCCGAGGAGTCCTACAAGACGCTCGGGCCCATGCTCGAGGACATCTCCGCGAAGGCGAAGGACGGCGCTCCGTGCTGCGCGTGGATCAGCACCGACGGTGCAGGTCACTTCGTGAAGATGGTGCACAACGGCATCGAGTACGCGGACATGCAGGTCATCGGCGAGGCGCACGAGCTGCTGCGCTCCGTGGCGGGTCTGGAGCCCGCCGAGCAGGCGGACGTGTTCGACGAGTGGAACAAGACTGAGCTGTCCTCCTACCTGATCGAGATCACCGCGCAGGTGCTGCGCCAGGTGGACCCCAAGACGGGCAAGCCGTTCATCGACATCGTGGCGGACGCCGCGGGGCAGAAGGGCACCGGCCGCTGGACCGTGCAGGAGGCGCTCGAGCTGGGCTCGCCGGTCACGGCGATCGCCGAGTCCGTGTTCGCCCGCGCACTGTCCTCCTCCGAGCCCGCCATGCGCAAGGAGGCCCAGGAGGTGCTGCCGGCGGGCATCGGCGAGACCACCGAGGACGTCGTGCGTGACCCCGGGTTCGTGGAGGACGTCCGCAAGGCGCTCTACGCGTCCAAGCTCGTGGCCTACGCGCAGGGCCTGGACATGCTCACCATGGCCGGGCGCGAGTACGGCTGGACCCTGGACCTGGCCACGATCGCGAGCCTGTGGCGCAACGGCTGCATCATTCGCGCCGAGCTGCTCAACGTGATCATGAAGGCCTACGAGGGCGACAAGGCCCCGCTGAACCTGCTCTTCGCGCCCGAGTTCGTGGAGTCCATCGAGGACGCCCTGCCGGCATGGCGTCGCGTGGTGGCCCGCGCGGTGGAGCGCGGCATCCCCGCCCCGGTGTTCTCCTCGGCGCTCGCGTACTACGACGGTCTGCGCCGCCCGCGCCTGAACGCCGCGCTGACCCAGGGTCTGCGCGACTACTTCGGCGCGCACACCTACAAGCGCATCGACGACCCCGAGTCCAGCTTCCACGTGCTGTGGAGCGGGGACCGTTCCGAGGTCGTCTCCTGATCCCAGGACCGACGTCCTGACAGAAGCAGAGCGGGCCGGTTCCCTTCGGGGAACCGGCCCGCTCTGCCTCGTGGGTGGGGGTCTCAGATCCACATGGCGGGGTCGATGTAGGTGGCCGGGTCCACGAGCGGCTCCTGCTTCTCCGGGGTCCTGCGGCGGACCTTGCCGGGGATGCCCGTGACGATGGAGTCCTCCGGGACGTCCTTGACCACCACGGCGTTGGCGCCCACGGAGGAGTCGTGGCCCACGGTGAGGGGACCCAGGATCTTGGCCCCCGCGCCGATGGTGACGCGGTCCCCGATGGTGGGGTGGCGCTTGACCGGTTCCAGCGAGCGGCCGCCCAGTGTGACGCCGTGGTAGATCATGACGTCCTCGCCGATCTCCGCGGTCTCCCCTATCACCACGCCCATGCCGTGGTCGATGAAGAAGCGGCGGCCGATCGTGGCCCCCGGGTGGATCTCCACCCCGGTGGCGAAGCGCGCGAACTGGGACACGGTGCGGGCCAGCAGCCGGCGCTCGGGGTCCTGCCACAGCCGGTGGGAGAGCCGGTGCGCCCAGATGGCGTGCAGCCCGGAGTAGTTCAGCACGATCTCCACGGCGGAGCGCGCCGCGGGGTCGTGGGTGCGGGCCGTGTCGATGTCCTCGCGGAGTCGGCGCCAGAAGCTCACGTGGAATTCCCCTTCGGTGGTGGACCGGCAGACCGGTCCATTGTCCCAGGTCGGCGGGCTGAGGAGGTCACGTCCGCGCGCTGGGCGCCGGGCCGGGAGGCGGCGGAAGCGACGAACGGGTGCCCGGGGCGCGCCGGTGAGGGCGCAGGCCCCGGGCACCCGCGGCGCCCGTTGGTGGGGGCGATCAGCCCCGGATGTCCTCGTAGAGGATCGTGGAGATGTAGCGCTCGCCGAAGTCGCAGACCACAGCCACGATCAGCTTGTCGCGGTTCTCCTCCTTGGCGGCCTCCTGCAGGGCGGCCCACACGATGGCGCCCGAGGAGATGCCACCGAGGATGCCCTCCTTGGTGCCGAGGTCACGGGCGACCTTCACGGAGTCCTCCACGGTGACGTCGTAGACGTCGTCGTAGACCTCGCGGTCCAGGACGTCCGGCACGAAGTTCGCGCCGAGGCCCTGGATCTTGTGGGGCCCGGCCTTGCCCTCGGTCAGCAGCGGGGAGTCGGAGGGCTCCACGGCGACGAGGCGCACGTCCGGCTTCTGCTCGCGCAGGTACTTCCCGACGCCGGAGATGGTGCCGCCGGTGCCGATGCCCGCCACGAAGACGTCCACCTGCCCGTCCGTGTCCTCCCAGACCTCCGGGCCCGTGGTCTCGTAGTGCACCTGGGGGTTCGCCGGGTTGGCGAACTGGCTCGCGAGCACCGCGTTCTCGGCGGTGTCCACGATCTCCTGGGCCTTGTCCACGGCGCCGCGCATGCCGTCCGCGCCCGGGGTCAGCACGATCTCGGCACCGTAGGCGCGCAGCATGACCCGGCGCTCGGTGGACATGGTCTCGGGCATGGTCAGGATGACCTTGTAGCCGCGGGCAGCACCCACCATGGCCAGGGCGATGCCGGTGTTGCCGGAGGTGCCCTCCACGATCGTTCCGCCCGGCTTGAGCTGGCCGGAGGCCTCGGCGGCGTCCACGATGGCCTTGCCGATGCGGTCCTTCACAGAGTTCGCGGGGTTGTAGAACTCGAGCTTGACCGCCACGTTGCCGGGCAGGCCCTCGTCCAGGTGGTTCAGGCGGACCAGGGGAGTGCCCCCGACCACCTCGGTGACGTCGTTGTAGATCTTGCCCATGGAAATCTCTCCTGTTCGGTTGCCACGCAGTGCCGCGGCGCGCTCACGGGCGCGGCCGGGGGCCTGCACAGAATCTTCTCCAGCGTATCGGTGCGGGTTGGGCCCGTTCAGTCCGTGAGCCACGCGGCGTAATGTTTGCGGACCTTCGCGAGCTTGGGGTTGATGATCACCTGGCAGTAGCCGTTGAAGGGCTGGTTGCCGTAGAAGTCCTGGTGGAAGTCCTCGGCCTCGTGCAGCGGTCCCAGGGGCTCCACGGTGGTCACCACGGGGTCCTCGAAGAGCTCCTGGGCGCGGGTGATCGCGGCCTCGAAGAGGCGACGCTGCTCGTCGTCGGCGGGGAACATGGCGGAGCGGTACTGGGTGCCCACGTCGTAGCCCTGCCGGTTCAGCGTGGTGGGGTCGTGGCCCGTGAAGAAGAGGTCCAGGATCACGTCCGCGGGAACCACGGAGGGGTCGAACGTGACCTCCACGGCCTCGGCGTGGCCGGTGGTCCCGGAGCACACGGACTCGTAGTCCGGGTGCTCGGTGTGGCCCCCGGTGTAGACGCTGCGGACCCCGAGCACGCCGCGCACCCTGCGGTAGACGGCGTCGAGGCACCAGAAGCAGCCACCGGCGAGCACGAACGTCTGCGGTGTCGATTCAGTCATGCCCTGTACAACGCGGCGCGCGGCGGAAGATTCCCGGGCCGCTGCGTGGCCGTGCTCATAGGATGGGCCCATGAGCACCGATCAGCCGTCCCGAACGCCCCACCCCACGGTCCAGGACGTGGTCCGCGCCGCGGACGCCCTGTGGCCGTTCCGGCTCCAGGAGTCGTGGGACGCCTCCGGCCTGGTCACGGGCCGCCCCGGCGCGGTGGTCAGGCGGATCCACTTCGCCGTGGACCCGGTGGACGGCGTCGTGCGGGAGGCGGTCGACGCGGGCGCGGACATGCTGCTCACCCACCACCCCCTGCTGCTGCGCGGCGTCACGTCGGTGTCCGCGGAGGGCTTCAAGGGCCGCGCCATCCACGACCTGGTCGAGAACCGCTGCGCCCTGCTGTGCTGCCACACCAACGCTGATGCCGCGCGCCGCGGCGTCTCGGACGCCCTGATCGCGACGTGCGGGGTGAATCCCGACGACGCCGCACCGCTGGTGCCGCACGCCACGGACCCGGCCGTGGGGCTGGGACGCGTGGGGACCCTCGAACGGGCCGTGACTCTGCGGGAGCTCGCCGAGCGCCTTGCCGCGCGGATCCCCCAGGGGGTGCAGGGACTGCGTGTGGCCGGGGATCCGGAACGCCGCGTGAGCACCGTGGCCGTGTGCGGGGGCTCGGGCGACTCCATCTTCGACGAGGTGCGGGAGCACGGGGCGGACGTCTTCGTCACCGCGGACCTCCGCCACCACCCGGCCTCCGAGGCGCGGGAGCGGGCCGTGGGACCGGGCGGTCACGGCACGCCCGCTCTGATCGACGCGACCCACTGGGGCAGCGAGGCACCGTGGCTGCCGTGGGCTGCCAAGGACCTGCAGCGCCTGCTCGCCGAGCGCGGCTTCCACGTGGAGACCCACGTGAGCGGGCTGCGCACGGATCCGTGGGACTTCCGGGTGACCGCCGCCCCGCAGGACCAGGACTGAGCCGCCACCAATCCCACCGTCCGCACCGCCGCAGCTCCGATCCGCCACACCGCCGTACCGCTGACCTCGAGGAGATCGTCATGACACCGTCCCGAAGCTCGCTCCCCGCCCTCCTCGAGCTGCAGGGCCTCGACTCCCGGCTGCTGACCACGGTGAACCGGGCGCGGTCGCTGCAGAGCTCCGAGTCGGTGGCCGCGCTGCTGCGGCGCCGGGCCCAGGCCATCGCGGCCTCGCGCGACCTGGACGCCGCGAAGGCCGAGGCCGAGACCGCCGTCGTCGCCGCGGAGACGAAGGTGGCGGAGATCCAGTCCCGGATTGAACGGGACGAGAAGCGGCTCAACGCCGGCGGCACGTCCAAGGACCTCCTGGGCATCCAGCACCAGATCGAGTCTCTCACCGCCCAGCGCGCCGTCGCGGAGGAGGAGCAGCTCGCGGCAATGGACCACGCCGAGGAGGTGGCGGCGGACCGCGAGCGGAAGCTGCCCCTGCTGCGGGCCGCGGACGCCGAGGCCCGCTCGGCCGTTGCCGAGCGCGACGCCGAGCTGGCCGCCCTGAAGTCGGAGCACGAGCGTCTGACGGGGGAGCGCGCACGCATGGCCGCCGCGTTCCCGGACGCCGCCCTGCTCGCCCGCTACGACGAGCACCGCAACGCGCGCGGGGGCGGGCGGATCGCCGTCGCCCGCTACGAGAACGGGACGTGCGGGGCGTGCGGCACCCGGCTGAGCCCGGCGGACGCCGCCGCCCTGGAGGCCACGCCCGAGTCCACGATCCCGCAGTGCCCCGAGTGCGGTGCGATGCTCCTGCTCTGAGGCCCGTCGTCCAGCACCCGTGCCTGCACCGCGTGTGCCTCGCGGTAGGATCGGGGCGGACAGGTGGGCTGGGCGACCGCGCGGCGTCGTCGTCACGACGCGTCTCGAGGAAAGTCCGGGCTCCACAGGGCAGGACGGTGGGTAACACCCACTCGGGGAAACCCGCAGGACAGTGCCACAGAAAACAGACCGCCCGCCGAGTGCGGGTCAGGGTGAAAAGGTGGTGTAAGAGACCACCAGCACACCGGGTGACCGGTGTGGCTCGGTAAACCCCGTCCGGAGCAAGGCCATGCAGGGCGCGTTCGAGGGCTGCTCGCCCGAGCGTCCGGGTAGGCTGCTCGAGCCGTGCGGCAACGCACGGCCTAGATGGATGGTCGCCACCGCGGTGCGGGCAACCGGCCGCGGCACAGAACCCGGCTCACAGGCCCACCTGTCCACCACATCCCCGGTGAAGCGCGCACCCACCGTGGACTTGTCCGTGATGTGCGTCATGATGGTTTTACCGGATCCCCCCAATTCTCCGAGGAGCCTCCCATGGACGTCAGCCCCATCACCGTCGGCATGCACTGCTACACGCGGATGCTCACCAGCAAGTCCCACCCGGTGGTGCTCACCGTGTCGCCGGGTCACGTGCGGATCGCGGCCGAGAACGAGGTCTTCTACGACGGCCCGGCGGATCAGCTCGAGGCCAAGTACAAGACCTTGAAGGCCTCTATCGAGGTGCGTCCGGCTGGCGGCAAACCGCTGTACGTCGCCGCCCTGGGCGCCGCCTCGTCCGGGGAGCACAGCCCCGCGCAGGTCGAGGAGATCCTGCGCAACCAGGAGCGTGCCGCCCAGGACCCGCAGGCGTCCCAGCTGGAGGCCGGGCGGACCGTGTGGATCGGCGGCAGCAACCACGCGGACGGCACCTACGGGGGCGGACTGCAGATCCTGGCGGGCCCCGAACTGGGCACCCTCAAGAAGGTCGGCGCCATGGTCACCGAGGCCCTCTACGCGGTGGGTGTGCGCCCGCTCTGAGGACCCAGCCGCGGCCCCCGACGCCGTAGCCTCCGGTGGTCGGCTCCTGGAGCGCGGGCGACCTGTCCCGGGACCCTGCCGCGCGCCGTCGTCGTCGATCCGTCGAGACGACCCGTACGGTCTCCGGCGGCACCAGGGGACCGGCCACGCCGCCTACACTCGTGGGGTGCTGATTCTGCTGCCGCCCTCCGAGTCGAAGACCGCCCCCGCGAGTGGCGATCCGCTGGACCTCGCATCACTCGACCTGCCCGCACTCACCGGTGCGCGGTCCGAGCTCGCGGACGCGCTCGCCGCCGTGAGCGAGCGCCCGGACGCGCTCGCCGTGCTGGGCGTCGGGCCTTCCCTGGCCGACGACGTCGCCCGCAACCGTCGCCTGCGCACCGCACCGGCGGCGCCGGCTCTGGAGGTCTACACGGGAGTCCTCTACGACGCCCTGGACGCGGGCTCGCTGTCCCCGGAGGCGAGGCGCGTGGCCGAGGAGTCGCTCCTCGTGGTGTCCGCACTGTGGGGAGCGGTGCGCCCGACGGACCGGATTCCCGCCTACCGGTTGTCGATGGGAACGGCGTTGCCCGCGACCGGGAAGCTCAGCGCGTGGTGGAAGCCCCGGCTGACCCCCGTCCTCGACGAGCTCGCCGCGGACGGCGTGGTGGTGGACTGCCGCTCAGCGGCGTACGCGGCGGCCTGGAAGCCCCCGGCAGCTCGGACGGTCACGGTGCGGGTGGAGCAGCTGAAGCCGGACGGCTCCCGCTCGGTGGTCTCGCACCACGCGAAGCACACGCGCGGCGTCGTCGCGCGGCAGCTGTGCGAAGTGGCGGCGTCGGGAACCGAACTCGCGACCGTGGCAGACGTGCGTGACGCGCTCGCCGAGCACTGGACGGTGGAACTGACCGAGCCCACTGCCCGCAAGGTGGGTGTGCTCACGGTGGTGCTGGACCCGCAGTGATCCTGCAGCGAGCCGGGCGGCCTTGCCCGCAGGCGGGGTCACAAGTACGCATGTCGACGATCTGGTCTCGCTGAAACCCGCCACGACGTCGACATTCATTGACCGGTGGGAAAAATATCCGTAAATTCGACGGTCACCGAATGAACACCGGGGCGCCGGCACATTTCCCTGCAGTGGACGGCGCGGTTAAGAAAGGCGACACCGACAATGGCGATCAGGATTCTTCAGATCATTGGTTTTGTGGCGCTCCTTGGCGCCGTCGTGATCTTCAGCATCACGGACCACAATTCCCTGGCTCTGGTGATGGCATGTGGGGCGCTTCTCACCCTGCTGCTCGGTCGCTCGTCGATCCTGGGAAACCCGGAGGGGATCAACGGTCTTCCGGAAGGGGTCGAGCCACGAGACGTGAAGAATTACCGCCGGGAGCACCCGGACGCATCCATATCCGATGCGATTCGTGCGCTCAGCAACTGAGCCGAATCATGGCTCGAAAGAGGCCGTCCCCAGGGGCAGCCGTCAGTGGCCGAACGGATCCTCGTCCACGCCCGGCAGCCAGGTCGAGTCCGTGCCCCACTTCTCCTTGGCGATCGCCTTGCGGGCCTTCTTGGACCACTTGGGGTTGAGCCGGTCCACGTAGAGCTTGCCGTCCAGGTGGTCGTACTCGTGCTGCATCACGCGGGCGAACCACCCGGTGGCCTCGAACGCCACGGGATCCCCGTTGCCGTCCTGGCCCGCGATCCGGATCCAGTCCGCGCGCTTGAGGGGCCACGCCTGGCTGGGCACGGAGAGGCAGCCCTCGGCCTCCTCGTCCGGGTCCGGTGCCTTCTCACTGATCTTCCCCGTGGTCAGCACGGGGTTCACGAGCGTGCCCCGGGGCGCCACGCCGTCCTCGTTCTCGAAGATGTAGGTGAAGATCCGCAGGCCCACGCCGATCTGCGGGGCGGCGAGCCCCACGCCGTGGGAGGCGTCCATCGTCTCGTGCATGTCCGCGATCAGCTCCCGCAGGGCGTCGTCGAACTCCGTGACCCGCGCGGCGGGACGGTGCAGCACGGGATTGCCGGAGATCACAATGGGACGGATGCTCATGCGGGGGTACCTCGGAGTCGGCGGTGGGGCGGGTTTTGCGGAGGGGGCCCCGGGACCGGCCCGGGGGTCTGAAGTGCGTGGTCCGCGCGGTGACCGCGCGGCCGGAGCACAATATATCGTGTCGTGACCATCAGCACGTTGTGTATCGTCGGCCCGGGGTCCCGTCCGCGTCCGCAGGGCCCCAGCCGCGCCCCGGGCAGTACGATCACGGAGCGCGACGACGTCGTCCGCGAACCCCTCGCGCGTCGAGACCGTTCGCGCCGGGCACGGTCCCGCCCGCAGCGTGCACCACCGCCCACCGTCGTCCGTCCCGAGCGCAGGAGGTTCCACCGAGTGAGGATCGCGTCCCTGCCCCACGGCCACGTGTACGTCCGGCACCTCAGCGACCCCGCCGGTAAGCTGGGCGTCCACCGGCTCCCGGACCCCGCCCCGGCGCATCCCGTTCCGGGCGCCCCGTGGTGGCCGCTGGTCATGCTCGACGACGCCTGGATTCGCCAGCACGCGGACGAGTTCGACCTCTACCACCTGCACTTCGGCTTCGACCAGGTCGCGCCCGAGGACCTGCGGCGCATCGTGGACACCCTGCACGAGCACGGCAAGGCGTTCGTCTACACGGTCCACGACCTGCGCAACCCCCACCAGGTGGACCCGGCCACGCAGGACGCCGCCCTGGACGTCCTGATCCCGGCGGCGGACGAGCTGATCACCCTGACCGACGGCGCCGCACGGGAGATCGAGCGGCGCTGGGGTCGCGCGGCCGAGGTGATCCCGCACCCCCACCTGCTGCCGCTGGAGCGGTGGCGCGAGCACCCGCCGGTCCGGGACGTGCCCGTGGTGGGGCTGCACGTGAAGAGCATGCGCCCCAACATGAACCCGCTGCCGGTCGCGCGGCTGCTCGTGGCCGCGGCGGCGCGCGGGGACATCGAACTGGTGCTGGACGCCCACACGGACGTGGTGACGCCGGGTGCGCGCCACTGGGACGGCGACGTCGTCGACCTCCTGTCGCGCGCGGAGGGCACCCCCAACGTGCGGGTGCACGTGCACGAGCTCTACGACGACGCCGAGCTGGAGGACTACCTGCGCGGCCTCGACCTCTCCGTGCTCACGTACCGCTTCGGCACGCACTCCGGGTGGCTGGAGCTGTGCCACGACCTCGGCACCCGCGTACTGGCACCCACGGTGGGCTTCTACCACGACCAGCACCCGGGTGTGCTCGCGTTCGACTGGGACGACGCCGGGGAGCCGCGGGAGGACCAGGTCCTGGCCGCGCTCGCGAGTCTGCCCGGGACCGGCCCGTGGCAGGCGAGCGCCGAGCAACGGGCCGAGCAGCGACGTCGTATCGCCGCCGCCCACGAGCGGGTGTACCGCCGCGCGCTGGCCGCGGTCGCCCGCGAGGACGGGAGGTCCGGATGAAGGTCGCGCTGCTCGCGCACGACCGCTTTCCCATCGCGCCGCCGTTCTCGGGCGGGCTGGAGTCCTTCACGTGGCACCTGGCACGGGGGCTCAAGCGCCGCGGGATCGAGGTGGTGGTCTTCGCCGCACCCGGCTCGGACCCGTCCCTGGGCATCGAGGAGCTGGACGTGGAGCCGCTCGTGCTCAGCGACGAGGCCCGCAACGACGTCGCCATGCCGCCCGAGGCGCAGGTGCGGGAGACGTTCTCCTACCTGCAGGTGATGCGCGCGTTCACGCGACGCGCGGACATCGACGTGGTGCACAACAACTCCCTGCACTACCTGCCCATCGTGATGTCCCCGGCCATCCCGCAGCCGCTGCTCACCACGCTGCACACGCCCGCCACACCCTGGCTCGAGCCGGCGCTGCGGCTGACCCCGAGCGCCCACACCGTGGCGGTGAGCGACTCCGTGGCGCAGCTGTGGAGCACGGTCACTCCCGCCCGGGTGATCCGCAACGGCGTGGACGCCCTCGAGTGGGGACCCGGCCCGGGCGGTGACACCCTCGTGTGGTCCGGGCGGATCGTTCCGGAGAAGGCGCCCCACGTGGCCGCGCTGATCGCGAGCCGCGCCGGCTGGAAGCTGCGCATTGCCGGGCCGGTCTCGGACCGGCAGTACTACGAGTCCAAGCTGCGACCACTGCTGGGCGAGGACATCGTCCACGTGGGCCACCTGGGCACGCGCGCGCTGCGCACCCTGGTGGGCGAGAGCGCCGCGTGCCTCGTGACGCCGGCGTGGGAGGAGCCCTACGGGCTCGTGGCCGCGGAGGCGATGGCCTGCGGCACCCCCGTTCTCGCGGTGGCCCGCGGTGGGCTGAGCGAGGTGGTCCGCGCGCCCGGCGGGCTGACGAGCCAGCCCGGGGCGGACGACGTCGCCACGGTCGCCGCCGCCGCGCGGCTGCTGCCGGACGTCGTGGCCATGGACCGCGAGAAGGTGCGCGACTACGCGCTCGAGAACTGTTCCCTGACGGCCACGGTGGACGCGTACGTGGCCCTCTACCAGGAGTTGGTGCGCCCGTGATCGGCTACTACATCCACCACCACGGCCTCGGCCACCGCAACCGGGCCACCCAGATCGCCCGGGAGCTCGACGTCCCCGTCACGGGGTTCAGCAGCCTCGAACGCCCCGCCGACTGGCCGGGCGAGTGGGTCCAGCTGCCCCCAGACCTCGCCGAGCAGCCCGTGGACCCCACCGCCAACGGTGTGCTGCACTGGGCGCCGCTCGGGCACCCCGGGTATCGCGAGCGCATGGGGATCATGGCGGAGCACCTGCGGCGGGGCCTGGACCTGATGGTCACGGACACCTCCGCCGAGGTCACGCTGCTCGCGCGGCTGATGGGGGTTCCCACGGTGGTCATGACCATGCGGGGGGACCGCACCGACCGCACACACTGCGCGGCCTATGACGCCGCCACCGCCCTGATCGCACCGTGGTCCCGGGAGACGGCCGAGGACTACTGGCCCGAGGAGTGGACCCGCAAGACCACGTTCACGGGGGCGATCTCCCGCTTCGACGCCGCCGGGGGAGTAGACGGCGTCGCGCCCGGGGCAGCAGAACAAGGCGCGCTCGCAGCGGAGGCCGAGCACGGTCCCGTCGCGGCAGGTACCGAGGCCGAACCCGCCGACGGCGCGGAGCAGGTCCCCGCGGACCAGGCCACCGCGAACGGGACGGCCGCTTCTGCCGTGCCGGGCGCCGGGCGTCGCGTGCTCGTGGTGTGGGGTCGCGGCGGGACCGTGGTGGGGGACGCGGAGGTCGACGCCGCCCGCGCGGCCACCCCGGGCTGGTCCTGGCTGGTGCGCACCCCGGACAACCCCTCCCCGGACCTGTGGCGGGAGATCCACGAGGCGGACGTCGTCGTCTCCCACGGCGGGAACAACGCGGTGGCCGAGCTCTCCGCGGCCGAAGCCCACGCCGTCGTGGTCGCGCAGCCGCGGCCGCACGACGAGCAGGCGCACACGGCGGCCGCCCTGGACCGCGCGGGGATCTGCGTGGGTCTGCAGGAGTGGCCGGAGTCCGAACGGTGGCCGCAGCTGCTGGATCGGGCTCTGGCGCTCGGAGGAGAGCGCTGGCGGGCGTGGCGCCACGGCGACGGCGCCCAGCGCGCGGCCCGCGCGATGGAGGGCATTCTGCAGGGGAACGCGTCATGAACGTAGCCGTCGTGACCATCGCGAGCGGCCGCCACACGCACCTGCGCCGGCAGCGGGAGTGGCTCGCCGCACAGAGCGAGGCGCCGCTGAGCCACGTGGTCGTGAGCATGGGAGATCCCGGGATCGCGCAGGTGCTGTCCCTGCGGCCGGAGCTGCCCACCGACCTCGTGGCCCTGGAGCGCACGGACACCGGGGAGCTGCCGCTGGCGGCCGCGCGCAACGCCGGTGTGGCGCGGGCCGCCGAGATCGGCGCCGAGAGCGTCGTCCTGCTCGACGTCGACTGCCTGCCGCACCGGGACGTGGTGCGCGAGTACCGCGGTGCCCTCGAGCGCCTGGCGGGACGGCGCGCCGTCGTCAGCGGGCGTGTGCAGTACCTTCCCGAGGGCATGGCGGAGGAGGACTACACCGCGCAGGAGGTCGCCCGGCGGGGCCGTGACCACGCCGCGCGGGTGCTTCCTCCGGCCGGGGAGCTCGTGGCGGCCGACCCGCGGATGCTGTGGTCCCTGTCGATGGCCACCACGGTGCGAACCTGGGATGACGCCGGGGGTTTCGACGAGCGCTACGTGGGCTACGGGGGAGAGGACACGGACTTCGGCCAGCGGCTCGCGGCGGCCGGGGGGAGCCTGTGGTGGCTCGGCGGCGCGGCCGTCTACCACCAGCACCACCCCACGCAGTCACCGCCCGTGCAGCACGCCGCGGCGATCGCACGCAACGCGAACATCTTCCGCCGGACCTGGGGCTTCGACCCCATGGAGGGGTGGCTCACCGCGATGGCCGAGCGGGGTGTCCTCACCCGCCTGGGAGCGGACTGGGTGGTTGTCGAACATCGTTCGAGTATTGATTCGTGACCTTACTATTATGCTCGGGTGGTGATTTCGCAACCCCCTGACATCTCACTCGCCCTCGTCAACGACTACCCCGTCGTCGTCGAGGGCATCGCCCGCATGCTGGAGGACCACCCCAGGCTGCACGTCGTCGAACTGGACTCCGGCCACCGCCTGGCCCGTCACGCGGACATCGTGCTCTACGACGCCTTCGCGGCGAGGGACCGGGGACGGGACGACGTCCGCTGCCTGCTCGAGAACCCCCTGTGCGACAAGGTGGTCATGTACACCTGGCACACGGGCGCCCCGCAGGTGGAAGAGGCACTGAGTCTCGGGATGCACGGGTGCCTCTCCAAGGAGCTGAGCGCGAGCGACCTCGCGGACTCCTTGATCCGGGTCCACGACGGCGAGCTCGTGGTGAGCCCCGAGGTGGTGCGGGAGGAGATCAAGGTGCCGGACTGGCCCGGGCGCCCCGAGGGTCTCTCCGCCCGGGAGGCGGAGGTCATCGCCCTGATCACCCAGGGGCTGACCAACGACGACATCGCCCGAACCTGCTACCTCAGCATCAACTCCGTGAAGTCCTACATCCGTTCCGCCTACCGGAAGATGGGGGTGGAGCGCCGCAGCCAGGCCGTGCTGTGGGGCGTCACGCACGGCATGGACCCCCGGGACCAGCAGGGCCACACCGTCAGCTTCTGACGAACAGCCGTGCGTGCACCCCGCCGGGTGGGCGACAGGCCCGGGAGCGGCGGGGCACAATGGGTACATGAGCGATGACAAGTTTGCGGCAGACAAGAAGGCCCAGGAGCTGGCAGGCCCCGAGGGTGGTTTCCCCGAGCAGGAGCAGACCCCTCCGGGACTCTCCACGGACCTGACCCCCTTCCCGGACCACGGCGAGGAGAACTGGGTGGGCCGCGGCCGCCTCGAGGGTCTCAAGGCCCTGGTGACCGGCGGTGACTCCGGCATCGGCCGCGCCGTGGCCATCGCGTTCGCACGAGAGGGCGCGGACGTGGCGATCAACTACCTCCAGGAGGAGGAGTCGGACGCCCAGGACACCAAGCAGTGGATCGAGAAGGCCGGCCGCAAGGCCGTCCTGCTCCCCGCGGATCTTCGCGAGGAGAAGGCCGCGCGCGGTGTGGTGGACGACGCCGCCGAGCAGCTCGGCGGCCTCGACATCCTCGTGAACAACGCCGGCTTCCAGTGGGCCCGCCGTGACGGTGGCCTGCAGGGGCTGAAGACCGAGGAGATGGACCGGGTCTTTAAGACCAACCTCTACGCCCTGTTCTGGGTCTCCCAGCAGGCGCTGTCGTACCTGAAGGAGGGCTCCTCGATCATCAACGTGAGCTCCATCCAGGCCTACGACCCCTCGGAGAACCTGATCGACTACGCCTCCACCAAGGCCGCGATCAACAACTTCACGGTCAACCTGGCCAGCGAGCTGGGCGAGAAGGGCATCCGCGTCAACGCGGTGGCCCCGGGACCCATCTGGACCCCGCTGCAGCCGGCCACGAAGGCTGGCGAGTCCATGCCGGCCTTCGGCAGCGACACCCCGCTGGGCCGTGCGGGCCAGCCCTCCGAGCTGGCCGGTGCCTTCGTGTTCCTCGCCAGCCCGGCGGAGGCGTCCTACGTCTCCGGCACGGTGATCGGCGTGACGGGCGGCAAGCCGGTCTTCTGAGTCCACCCGGACACAGCAGTGCCGCGAGGGGCGGGACGGGACACCGTTCCGCCCCTCGTCGTGTCCGGGGCGACGTCGGGGGGGGGTGACGCCGCCGGGCGCGACGACGCCGGGTGGGCCTCTCCTGAGCAGGCCCCCGCAAGGGGTGGTGCCGTGCCCGCGTGGACGTGCTTTACTGGTCGAATGCGAGCACTGACATGGCAAGGACTCGGCGACGTCCGGGTCGAGAACGTTCCCGATCCCGTTCTGCAGGAACCCACGGACGCGATCGTGCGGGTGACCTCCACCGCGATCTGCGGTTCGGACCTGCACCTCTACGGTGTGCTGGGGCCGTACCTGCACAAGAACGACGTGCTGGGCCACGAGTTCATGGGCGTCGTCGAGGAGGTCGGGCCCGGTGTGGAGCACCTGGCCCCCGGTGACCGCGTGGTGGTTCCGTTCGTGATCGCGTGCGGCCACTGCTGGATGTGCGACCGCGGGCTCTACGCCGCGTGCGAGACCACCCAGATCCGCGCGATGGGCACGGGCGCGGCACTGTTCGGCTTCTCCTCCCTCTACGGTTCCGTGCCCGGTGGGCAGGCCGAGCGGGTGCGCGTGCCGCACGCGGACTTCGGCCCCGTCAAGCTCCCCCAGGGCTTCGCCGACGAGCGGTTCCTCTACCTCAGCGACATCCTGCCCACGGCGTGGCAGGGCGTGAAGTACGCCAACGTGGGGGAGGAGGACACCCTGGCGGTCCTCGGTCTCGGACCCGTGGGCCAGCTGGCGGTGCGCTCCGCCAAGCTGCAGGGCGTGAAACGGGTCATCGCCGTGGACCTCGTGGACGAGCGCCTCGCCGTGGCGAAGAGCTGGGGTGCGGAGACCGTCGACCTGCGCGAGGTGGACGACGTCGCCGCGACCCTGCGCGAGATGACGAACGGGCGCGGCCCGGACGGTGTGGTCGATGCCGTGGGCATGGAGGCCCACGGCAACCCGGTTGCGGAGAAGGTCGTGGCCGGCGTGGCACGGCTGCCCAAGCCGCTGGGCCGCAAGGCCATGGAGACCGCGGGCATCGACCGCCTGGACGCCCTGCACACGGCCATCCACAGCGTGCGCCGCGCGGGCACGGTGTCCCTGTCCGGCGTGTACGGCGGCATGGCCGACCCCATGCCGCTGATGGAGATGTTCGACAAGGGCATCACCATGCGCATGGGCCAGTGCCACGTGCGCCACTGGACGCAGGAGCTGCTGGAGATCGCGAGCCGCCCGGAGGACGTGCTGGGGCTGGAGTCGCTGGCCACGCACCACGTGTCCCTGGAGGACGCGCCCGAGGCGTACAAGATGTTCCAGGAGAAGAAGGACGGCTGCCTCAAGGTGGTGCTCAAGCCCTAGCACGGGCTGTCCTCGCCGCCGGAGTCGGGGAGACACCGCGCTGAGGGACCGGGGGAGATTCCCGGTCCCTCAGCCCGTCTGGGCCCCGGTACCCGGGACGAGACCCCCAGCCCCTCCGGTGACACCTCTGACATGCGAAGAACGCGGCACCCGCAAGGGATGCCGCGTTCTTCTGTGATGGGGTGAGCGACGGGGGTTGAACCCGCGACCTCCTGGACCACAACCAGGCGCTCTGCCGACTGAGCTACGCCCACCATGCGTGCCACCGCGTGACGTTTCCGTCCCGCCGGGCAACGACGACCACTATAGCGCACGCGGGCCCCGTTGCGCGCATCGGGACGCGCGCGAACGGGTCAGCCGGATCAGCCCCGCTCGGCCGTGCGCGTGGGGGAGGCCTTGATGAGTGCCGCGACCCGCCGGGCGTCGTCGGAGGTGGGGCCCGGGTCACCGGGGAACAGGATGTGGCGGTAGTAGCGCAGCTCGTCGATGGAGTCCTCGATGTCCCCGAGCGCGCGGTGGTTGCCGGTCTTCTCCGGGGCCTGGAAGTACGCCCGCGGGTACCAGCGCCGCGCGAGCTCCTTGATCGTGGAGACGTCGATGATCCGGTAGTGAAGGTGGTCCACGAGCTCGGGCATGTCCCGGGACAGGAACGTCTTGTCGGTGCCCACGGAGTTGCCGCCCAGCGGTGCCTTGCCGGGCTCGGGCACCCACTCGCGGATGTAGTCGAGAACCTTCGCCTGGGCGGTGGCCATGTCCGTGCCGTTCTCCAGCTCGGGCAGCAGCCCGGACGTCTCGTGCATGTTCCGCACGAAGTCGTTCATCTGCTCCAGGGCGGCCTGCGGGGGCCTGATCACCACGTCCACGCCGTCGCCCAGCACGTTGAGCTCGTCGTCGGTCACGAGCGCGGCCACCTCGATCAACGCGTCATCGGACAGGGACAGCCCCGTCATCTCGCAGTCGATCCACACTATTCTCCGGTTTCCAGTCGTCACACCCACCAATCTATCGCGTCGTTCCCGGCCAGCTCCCACCCGCGCACCCGGCTGCGCGCCGTCGTCGGCGTCCGCACGCGCGGTAGGATCGGGCCCGACGCCGCCCCCGCGACTCTCGCGCGGCCGGCACCGCCTGCGGGCGGTCACGACTCCGACCGACGCGACGACCACTGGGAGGCCCTCGCAGTGCGCACCACGTCCAGGAAGGCCCGGCAGCCGGCAGCACCCGCCCCCGGGCGCCAAGACCCCGGCTGCCTGGTCCCCGAGGACACGAGTGCGTCCTCACTCACACGCACCGTGCTGATGGGGACCCTCGGATCGCTCATGCTCGCGTTCGGGTCCCTGGGTGTCGGGTGGCTGGCGAGCGTGTCCGGGCTGCGCCGCAACCCCCTGGTCATCTGGATGCGGTTCGAGACCGTGGGCGTGGTCGTCTCCGTGCTCCTGCTGGCGCTCGGGGCCATGCTCCTGGTGCGGCAGTGGCTGCGACTCGGTCAGAAGCTCGACCCCTGGGGGCCCGCCAGCGCCCGCTGGGTGCTCGTCGCGATCGGGGCGTGGACCCTGCCCATGCTCGTGAGCATCCCCCTGTTCAGCAGGGACGTGTACTCGTACATCGGCCAGGGGCGCGTGATGCTCAACGGGCTGAACCCCTACGAGTCCGGTGTTTCCTCGATCGACAACTTCTTCCAGCTCGGCGCGGACCCGCTGTGGGCCGAGTCTCCGCCGCCCTACGGCCCCGTGTTCCTGTGGCTCGAGCAGCTGGTGGTCACCCTCTCCGGGGGCAACCCGGACCTCGCCGTGCTGCTGTTCCGCGGCCTGTGCGTGCTGGCGGTGATCGCGTGCATGTGGGTCGTTCCGCGCCTGGCGCGACTGCACGGCGTGAACCCGCGCCGCGCCCTGTGGCTCTCCGTGGCCAACCCGCTGTTCCTCACCAACTTCGTGGTCGCCGCGCACAACGACGCCATCATGCTGGCCCTCGCCCTGCTCGGCACCTACGCCGCCGCGGTGCAGCGCAACTGGAAGGGCGGGCTGCTCGGCACCACGCTCGTGACGCTGTCCGTGGCCATCAAGCCCATCACCCTGGTCTTCCTGCCCTTCGTGGGCCTGCTGTGGGCTGGGAAGAACGCCTCCTGGCCCCGCCGGTTCGTGGTGTGGGCCCTCACCCTGGCCTACTCCCTCGCGCTGCTCGGACTCATGGGGCTGCTCAGCGGCTTCGGGTTCGGCTGGGTCTCCGCGGTCTCCACCCCCGGCACCGTGTACATCTGGTACGCGCCCATCGGCCTGCTCGGGCTCTTCGCGCAGCTCGTGGGCAGCTCGTGGGGCCTCAACGGCTCCGCGTGGATGGACGCCGTGCACTCCGCAGGAACGGCGCTCGCCGCCCTCGTGGTCGTGGTGCTGATGTTCGTGGGCCGTGACGCCAAGATCTTCCGGCGGCTCGCGTGGGCGCTCGCGGCCTTCGTGCTGCTGTCCCCGATCATCCAGGCCTGGTACGTGGTGTGGCTCATCCCGCTGTTCGCGGTCACGGGCATCCGCAACGACTGGCAGGTGGACGTCCTGTTCTTCATCACGGCGTTCTTCACCGTCTACGCCGTGGCGGACCAGCTGGACGTCTTCCCCTACCTGGACCTCAACCTCCTGGCCGCCCGCGTGATCGCAGCACTCGTGGCCTGCACGTACGGCGTGTACCTGTGGGTGCTCGACCCCGCCACCCGGCGCATCGCCCGCGACCAGGCGCACCGCCGCGGCCGCGCCGCGGTGCTGTAGGGCACGACGTCGTCGTCCCCGGCTCCCGAGGGTGCCGCGCCTGCGCGCGGCGTCAGCGCACTGGACCGCAGCGCCACCCGGGGCGACAGAGACGGACCGAGGGCCCCGCTCGTGACGAGCGGGGCCCTCGGCGAATCCGGCTGCGGGATCACACGCCGTAGTACAGCTGGAACTCCAGGGGGTGGGGGACCAGGGAGAGCGGCTTGAGCTCGTTCTCACGCTTGTACTCGATCCAGGACTCGATGAGGTCCTCGGTGAAGACGTCGCCGGCGAGCAGGAACTCGTGGTCCTCCTCCAGCGCCTTCAGGGCCTCCTCGAGGGTGCCCGGGGCCTTCTTGATGTCCTTGGCCTCCTCGGGGGGAAGCTCGTAGAGGTCCTTGTCAATGGGATCCGCCGGCTCGATGCGGTTGCGGATGCCGTCCAGACCGGCCATCAGCTGCGCGGCGAACGCCAGGTACGGGTTGCACGAGGGGTCCGGTGCGCGGAACTCCAGACGCTTGGCCTTGGGGTTCGTGCCCGTGATCGGGATGCGGATGCCCGCGGAGCGGTTGCCCTGCGAGTACACCATGTTCACGGGGGCCTCGTAGCCCTTGACCAGACGACGGTAGGAGTTCACGGTCGGGTTAGTGAACGCCAGCACCGCAGAGGAGTGCTCCAGCAGGCCGCCGATGTACCAGCGGGCCAGGTCCGAGAGGCCCGCGTAGCCCTTCTCGTCGTAGAACAGCGGCTCGCCGCCCTTCCACAGCGACTGGTGGCAGTGCATGCCGGAGCCGTTGTCGTTGAAGACCGGCTTGGGCATGAACGTGGCGGTCTTGCCGAACGCGTCCGCGGTGTTCTTGATGACGTACTTGAACTTCAGCAGGTCGTCCGCCGCGGCGGTGAGGGTGGAGAACTTGTAGTTGATCTCCGCCTGGCCGGAGGCACCGACCTCGTGGTGGGAGCGCTCCACCTCCAGGCCGACGTCGTCCAGCGCCACGGACATGGCGTCACGCAGGTCCGCCTGCTTGTCGACGGGGGAGACGGGGAAGTAGCCGCCCTTGACCGCGGTCTTGTTGGCGAGGTTGCCACCCTCCTCCTTGCGACCGCTGTTCCACGGTGCTTCCTCGGAGTCGATCTTGTAGAACGTGGACTGCGGCTCCACCTGGAAGCGGGCGTCGTCGAAGATGAAGAACTCGGCCTCGGACGCGAAGTTCGCGGTGTCCGCGATGCCGGTGGAGGCCAGGTACGCCTCGGCGCGCTCGGCCACGCCGCGGGGATCGCGGTGGTAGGGCTCACCGGTGCGGGGGTTCACGATGGAGCACGTGACCACCAGGGTCTTCTCCACGCGGAACGGGTCCACGAACGCGGACTGCGGGTCCGGGATGAGCTGCATGTCGGACTCGGCGATGCCCTGGAAGCCGCGGATGGAGGAGCCGTCGAACAGCTGTCCGTCAGTGAAGAAGTCCTCGTCCACCGCCTTGGCCGGCAGGTTGAAGTGCTGCTGCACACCGGGCATGTCCGTGAAGCGGAGATCGACGAAGACGACCTCTTCGTCCTGGATGTACGACAGCACTTCTTCGGCTGATTGGAACATGGACCTGTTCTCCTTCTCTGTGGGCGTCCGATCGGCGCCACGGCGGGTGGAACCGCCGCGAGCGTCCGGTTCTGGTGTCCAGCGTAGGAACCTGGCGTTGCCCGACGGTGTCACGGGTGTTTCGTGCGTGTAACACGAAGCACTCCCACGGAAGGGCCTGCCGACCGGTCAGTACACCTCCACTCTACCGGCGGGTGGCCCGGCCGGGAGGATCGGGCCGCTAGGGTTGAGGTCATGGTTTCTCGGCAGGACATGGGCTCGTGGCTCGACGGCGCACCCCGGGAGGGCTCGCAGTACCCGGGTGAGCGGTGGGGGCGCCCGGAACGCGGTCCCGGCTCGATCGCACGCTTCCCCGCCCGGCTGGTGGCCCTGGTGCTCGACTGGTTGCTGGCGCTCGTAATCGCGGGGCTGTTCCTGTCCCGCTGGAACGGCTCGGGGCTGATGAACCTGGCCGTGTTCTTCGTGCTCAGCGTGCTCATGGTCGGCTTCTTCGGGCGCACTATCGGGCACTGGGTCATGGGGCTGCAGGTGCAGACGATGGACGGGCGCCCGGCAGGGTTCGGCAAGGCGTTCGTGCGCACGCTGCTGCTGTGCCTGGTGATCCCTCCGCTCGTCCCGGACGAGGACCAGCGGGGGCTGCACGACCGTGCGGTGGACACCGTGCTGGTGCGCGTGCGCTGACGGCACGGGAAAGACTGGCTACCCGGGAGGGACGGGGCTGTCTCCGCAGACAGCCGTTGCCGCTGCGCCGGGTGCGGGCCCGGACAACGGGCCGGGCCTCGTGGCCCGGCCCGTTCGCCGTCGTTCCCGGTGGTGCTGCTCCGCTCAGCGGCCCCGCATGGACTTGCGGTCCGGGCGGGCACGCATGGGATCCACGCCCTTGGGGATCGGCAGACGGTTCTGCAGGGTGTTCATGCGGCGGTGGACCACCTGCACCTCCTGCTTGGTGAGCTTGTTGTCCAGCCCGCGCATCTGCTTGGCAAGCTTGTTCAGGGGCACCTGGCCCTCGCCGTTGCCGGACTTGATCACGTGGATCGGCACGTTCTGGATCACGGGCCCGATCCGGCGGCGCTCCTTCTTCACGAGCTTGTCCACGCGGTTCACCGGGCCCTCGGTGATGAAGACGACGCCGGGGCGTCCCACGGCGCGGAACAGCAGGTCCTTGGACTTCGGATCCATGGCAGCGGGCTCCTCCTCCACGATCCACCCCCGCTTGAGGGTGGACAGCGCGGCCCCGGCGGCGCCGGGCTGACCCTCGATCCGGGAGAACGCGGCTCGCTCAGCACGCCGGGAGAGCAGGATCACCGCGGCGAGCACGGCGAAGGGGATCCCGATCAGCAGCCAGGTGATCCAGTTGCCCAGCGCCACACCGATCAGCAGGAAGACCAGCAGCACGCCCAGGCCCAGCAGGATCATCCACCACAGGATGTTCGGCTCCTGCTCGCGGGTCATCTGGAAGACCTGCTTCATCTGCGCGAAGACGCCGGGCCCCTTGGCGGCCTTGCGTTGGCGCTTCTCCTCGCGCTTGCGGTCGCGCTCGGCGGCCTTGGCCTTGGTGGACGTGGCTGGTGACACGGTGGTTCCTCGCAGTCGCTGGTAGGGGATCGCGGTCATTCTATCCGCTGGGGGACGGGCGCGGAGATGACGACGCCGCCCGGGTCGCGGGCGGCGTCGTCGTGGTGGGGCGGTGCCGGCTCAGCTCAGCCGGGCGAGCAGGCTCGAGGCCTCCTGCGTGGCGGAGCCGGAGTCGTCGATGTGCGAGAGGTGCTCCGGGATCTCGCGGCCCATCTTCTTCATGGCGCGGGCCCACAGCTTGCCGGCGCGGTAGCTGGAGCGGACCATCGGCCCGGCCATGACGCCCAGGAAGCCGATCTCCTCGGCGGCGTTGGAGAGCTCCACGAAGGTCTCCGGCTTCACCCAGCGGTCGATCGGGTGGAACGTGGGGCCGGGGCGCAGGTACTGGGTGAGGGTGATGATGTCGCAGCCGGCGTCGTGCAGGTCGCACAGCGCCTCGTAGACCTCGTCGTCCGTCTCGCCCATGCCCAGGATCAGGTTGGACTTCACGATCATGCCGTTGTCCTTGCCCTGGGTCAGGACGTCCAGGGAGCGCTCGTACGCGAAGGCCGGGCGGATCTGCTTGAAGATGCGCGGGACGGTCTCCAGGTTGTGCGCGAACACCTCGGGCTGGGCGTCGATGACCTGCTGCAGGGCGTCCGGCTGGCCCTTGAAGTCCGGGATCAGGATCTCCACGCCGGTGCTCGGATTCATGGCGTGGATCGCACGGATGGTCTCCGCGTTGAGCCACGCGCCGCCGTCCGAGAGGTCGTCACGGGCCACGGACGTCACCGTGGCGTAGCGCAGGCCCAGGTCCCGCACGGACTCGGCCACCTTGCGGGGCTCCTGCACGTCCACCATGCCGGGCTTGCCCGTGGCGATGTCGCAGAAGTCGCAGCGCCGGGTGCAGGTGTCCCCGCCGATGAGGAACGTGGCCTCGCGGTCCTCCCAGCACTCGTAGATGTTGGGGCACCCGGCCTCCTCGCACACCGTGTGGAGTCCGCGGCCGCGGGCCATGGACTTCAGCTCCGTGAACTGGGGGCCCATCTTCGCGGTGTTCTTCAGCCAGGACGGCTTCTTCTCGATGGGGACCTCAGCGTTGCGCGCCTCCACGCGCAGCAGCTTGCGGCCTTCGGGGGCGATGGTCATGGGTTCTCCTCGCTGGTGGCGCTGGCGTGGCCCGTGCCCACCCGGTGCGGTGGTGCGGGGCCGTTTGTCGACAGTTGTCTGCGGCTGGGGTGTGTCAGGACAGCGGGCTGCATGTCAGGACACGGCAGTGGCCTCCGGTGCGGCGGCGGGAACGTGGTGGGGCCGCAGCACGGGTGCGGGCGCGGGGGTGGGCGGTTCGAAGGGGACGCACAGGTCCGCCTCGCGGGCAGAGAGCTCCTGCTCCATACGCGCGACAACGTCCACGGGGTCGATCCGATTCCCGGTCTCCGCACTCAGGGAGGTGACGCCCGCGTCCGTGATCCCGCAGGGGATGATCCTGCCGAAGGGGCGGAGGTCGTTGGAGCAGTTCAGGGCAAAGCCGTGCATGGTGGCGCGCTTGGAGACCTGGACGCCGATGGCGGAGATCTTGCGGTCCGGTCCGCGCTCGTCCGCGAGAACCCACGCCCCGGAGCGGCCTGCGACGGTGGTGGCGGGCACCCCGAAGTCCCGCACGACGGCGACGATCACCTCTTCGAGGACCCGCACGAAGCGCACGACGTCCAGGGGAATCGGCAGGCGCACGATGGGGTAGCCCACGAGCATGCCCGGGCCGTGGTAGGTGAGCTTGCCGCCGCGGCCGATGGGCACCACCTCGGTGCCGTCCCACGGGTACTCGTGCTGCTCGGTCCTGCGCCCGGCCGTGTAGACGGGGTCGTGCTCGACCATCAGGACAGTGTTGCCGCGCGTTCCGGCCACGACCTCCCGGTGGACCTCACGCTGCAGGTCCAGGCACTCGCGGTAGTTCACCAGGTCCGGTGCCAAGCCGATGCGTTCGAAGTGCAGAGCCATTCGGACAGCTTATCCCTTCCCCCTGGCCTGTGGATAACGTGCGCGGACACGGTTCCCGACGGGCACAGTGGTGCCATGAGCGAACATCGAGCCCAGGCCCGGACGCGCCACGCTGCGGAGCGTCCCGGCGACGTCGAGGACACGGCGAGCGAGGCCACCGGGCGCCACCGCACCGCCGAGGAACGGGTGCGGGCCGCCCAGCGGAAGCACCCCTCGCCCGATTCCCTCGAGCACGGGGGAGACTCGCGTTCCGCTCCGCCGCCACTGCCGCTCGACCGTGCAGAAGACGTTCCACCCGCCGCCGGGCCGGTCTCGCGTGCTGCTGCACCGCAGGCATCTGCCATGCCCGCTGCCGCACCACCGTCCACTGCGACGCCCGTTTCCGAGCTGTCTGCGGAGCAGCCAGCAGGTTTGGTCGATGGCGGGTGCGCCGGTGACCACCATGCAGAGGCCGCAACCGCAACCGGAGCCGCCACCGTGCTCGGAACCGGCGCCAGAGACGTGGCTGGCCCGGGGCCGGCGCTCGCGGTGGAGCAGCGTGCAGCGCGGGGTGAGGGGCTGGAACTCGTCGAGCGGCTCGCGGAGGGCGGCGGCACGCGCACGTGGCTCGCCCGGGAGCAGTCCACCCGCGAGGGGTTCACCGTGACGTTCGCCGTGTCCGAGGACCCCGCACGACGCCGCCCGGTCGAGGCCGACTTCGCGGCGCTCGTCGGCGCCTGGGCACACGAGACCCATCCCGCGCTCGTGGGGGCCCGGGCGGTCCTCGCGGACGGAGCGACCCACGGGGTCGGCGACACCGGCGGGGACGCGGCGGTCCGTGCGGGCGGCTCACACGGTGAGGACGGCGTGGTCCGGGGCGCCCTCGTGGCCGAGCACGTGAGAGCCCGACCCCTCACCGAGATCATGGGGGAGCAGGGCAGAGTGGCACCCGAGGCGCTGCTGCCCGTCCTCGCGGACGCCGCCCGGGGACTGTCACGGCTGCACGAACGCGGGTGGGTGCACGGCGCGCTGAGTGCGCGGCACGTGCTCGTGACCCCCGACGGCAGGGCGCTGCTGGACGGCTACGGCGTTCGTGCCGGTGCCCTCCACGGTCCTCCGGCATGGGGACAGGCACAGGACGTGGACGCACACCAGGAGCTTGCGGACCGGGCCGTGGGCCTGGACCGGGCAGTGGGCCTGGACCGGGTCGAGCACCACCGGGACGCGGCGGGGCCGGTGGCGGCGGGTTCCGCCACCGGGGCGAGCGCGGCGCAGGACGTCCACGACCTCGCCGTCACGGGCTGGCTCGCGCTCACCGGGCGCTACCCGGGACCGGACTCCCACCGCGTGCCCCTGAGCCTCATGTGCCCCACCGCGCCGCGTCACCTGGTGCTGATGCTCGAGGCCGCACTGTGCGACGACCACGGGCAGCGGCCTTCCGCCCACGAGCTCGCCGCCGGTTTCGATGCCCCCGTACGACGGCCGTCGCCCGCGCGTCGCCCGCCCGAGCGCATGACACCCGAGGTGATCCGCGCCGACGGCACGGTGGTGAAGCAGCGACGCCGCCTCCGCCTGGCTGCCGGACTGCAGCTGCCGGGAGGGCGCGAACGCGGCACGGGGAAGGACCGGACGAGTCCAGCCGGGTCGGTCGCCGGACGTACCGTGGCCGTGGAAGGACAAGGCCCGGGGCGACGTCGTGTGTTCGCTCTCGCTGCGGCCGTTCTCGCCGCCGCCGCACTCGTCTGGGCGTTCGTGGGCTGGTCCCACGGCGACATCCAGGCCGGAACCGAGGCCACGGCGTCGTCGGAACCCGGCGGAGCCGCGGGTGGCCAGGCCGCGAAGACTCTCCCCTCAGCCACCGGTGAGGCGGCGGCCGATCCGGGGCGGGCGGCCTCGCGGGAGGGTGACCCGGACTCGAATGGATCACCGCGCGCCGCCTCGCCGACTGCCTCGGCCGGGTCCACGGCCGGAGCGGCGCCCGGGGAGAGCATGCAGGACAAGGACCGGGAAGCCCGAGAGGCGGTCGGGGACCTCGTGGCCCGGCGGGCGGCCGCGCTCGCGGCCGGTGACGAGGCCGCCGCGGAGGAGGTGTACGTCCCGCGGTCCGGCCTCGCGGCCAGGGACCGCGACCTGATCCGCCGGGCGGCCGCCCAGGGCGGCGCGGGTACCGGGGTGACAGAGCTCTCGGGAGTCCGGATGGAGGTCGTTTCCCTTGCCGAGCAGAAACCGGACGCTGCGGCGCACCTCTCGCCCGCCGACGCCGCCCGCACGAGGACCTACGACGCCGAGGTGGTCACCCGGGGCTGGCGGGGCGCACTCCCGACGGGCTCCGCCGTGACGCGGGACGGGGACGCGGCGAGGCAGCGGCTGCGCATCACCATCACGTCCACAGCGGAGGGCTGGCGCCTCGCGGACGTCACCCCGGTCACTGCCGCGGGATGACCGCGCTCCGGGCGGGTCGGTATGGGCAGCGGACGAGTCCGGGGAAGCGAACCGCTCGGGAGGAGGGGGGAGTCATGGTCCCAGGGGAATGGCCTGCCACCGCAGGGGGATGCAGTCCACCTGCCGGGGCCTCGTCGCCGGCCCGCAGGTACGCGGCCACGAGGGCAGACATGCAGAACGCCCGGGTGCAGGCACCCGGGCGTTCGTCAGTGGTCAGCGGCTCACCAGAAGACGGCCACCGCGGCGTTGATGAGGGCCATGCCGCCCACGGCGTGCGCGAGGCCGGTGGAGACCTGCTCACCCCGCTGGGTCTTGCGCATGCCGATGAACGCGGCCACGAGCACCACCAGGAGGATGACGAGCTTCACGCCGATCTTGGCGTAGTTGATCCCGCCACCGTTCATCTCGTAGTAACCCACCATGCCGAGGCCCGTGACGAGCATCAGCACGGCGGCCCAGAACTGGGCGACGGTCACGGTGGGGCGCTTCATGGTGTAGATCCAGGTGCCGACGATGACGGCCACACCCACGATGTGCAGGAAGAGCATGAGGTTGAGAAGAAAGGTCATGCTTCGAGGGTAACGGAGTTTCCCCTGACCCATTGACACCTGCGGGGGTGTGAGGGTAAGCATCCGCAGCACCCAAGAACCACGACACTATGTGCGCGGGGACGACGGCGGGCCCGGACCCCGAGCGCTGTCAGCACTCAGTGGTCCGGGCCCGCAGGCACCGGTGCGACGGGTCCGACCGTGTCAGCCCCACCGCCGGGCGGTCAGTCTCAGAGACCCACCTCGGACTCGAACTGACCGGCCTCGAGGCGCTTCTTGAGGGTGCTCAGGAAGCGGCCGGCGTCCGCGCCGTCCACCAGGCGGTGGTCGTAGGTCAGGGACAGGTAGCACATGTGCCGGATGGCGATGGTGTCGTTGCCGTCCGCGTCCGTGATGACCATGGGCCGCTTCACGATCGAGCCCGTGCCCAGGATGCCGACCTGGGGCTGGTTGATGATCGGCGTGTCGAACAGCGCGCCGAAGGACCCGATGTTCGTGATGGTGAACGTTCCACCGGTCAGGGCGTCCGGCGAGATGCTGCCGTCCTTGGCGGCGCCACCCAGCTCGGCGATCTGCTTGGCGAGGCCGCCCAGGTTCAGGTCACCCGCGTTCTTGACCACAGGCACGAGGAGCCCGCGCGGGGTGTCCACGGCGATGGCAATGTCCTCGGAGGAGTTGTAGACGATCTCCTTGGAGTCTTCCTTGAACGTCGCGTTGAGCACGGGGTGCGCCTGCAGGGCCTCGGCCACGGCCTTCGCGAAGAAGGGCATGAAGGTGAGCTTGGCACCCTCGCGCTTCTGGAACTGGTCCTTGGCCTTCTGCCGCAGCTGCGCCACACGGGTCATGTCCACCTCGGTGACCTGCGTTAGCTGCGCCGAGACCTCGAGGGACTCGCGCATCCGCTTGGCGATGGTCATGCGGATGCGGGGGGCCTTCTCGGTGGTGCCGCGCTTGGGATCGGCTGCCGGGGCAGCGGCCGGAGCCGCCTTGCCGGAGCCCTGCGTGGCCACGGCCGGGGACATGTCCGCTCCGGTGTCCGCGATGGCGGGAGCAGCGGACTTCTCGGACTTCTCGGCGGCGGCCAGGACGTCCTGCTTGCGGATGCGGCCACCCACGCCGGTGCCGGAGATCGTGGAGAGGTCCACGTTCTTCTCGCGGGCCAGCTTGCGCACGAGCGGCGTCACGTACCCGGGCACGTCCTTGCCCGCGGACGGGGCGGACTCGGCCGGCTTCGACGGCGTCTGCTCCGCCTTGGGTGCCTCGGCCGCAGGCTTCGACGCCTGAGAGGTCTTTGCCTCCGCGGCCTGTTCGGTGTTCTCTCCGGAGTCGGCGGTGGTTGCCGCGTCCTCGACCTCTTCGGCCTTGGTCTCACCGGACTGGTCGGAGGAGCCGTTGTCCGAGGAGCCGTTGTCGGAGTCGGAGGACCCGGCGGCGGACTCGTCGCCGACGAGGGCCAGCACCTGGCCGACCTCGGCGTCCTCGTCCTCCTGGACCTTGATCTCCAGCAGGGTGCCGGCCACGGGGGACGGGACCTCGGTGTCGACCTTGTCGGTGGAGACCTCCAGCAGGGGCTCGTCGACCTCGATGGTCTCGCCGACCTGCTTGAGCCAGCGGGTCACGGTGCCCTCGGTCACGGACTCGCCCAGCGCCGGGAGGGTGACCTCCACGGAGTTGCCCGAAGCCTGCTTCGTGTCAGCCTTGGGAGCCTGCTCGGTCTTGGTCTCGGCGGCCTGTTCGGTGTTCTCGCCGGAGTCGGCGGTGGTCGCGGCGTCCTCGACCTCTTCGGCCTTGGTCTCACCGGACTGGTCGGAGGAGCCGTTGTCGGAGTCGGAGGACCCGGCGGCGGACTCGTCGCCGACGAGGGCCAGCACCTGGCCGACCTCGGCGTCCTCGTCCTCCTGGACCTTGATCTCCAGCAGGGTGCCGGCCACGGGGGACGGGACCTCGGTGTCGACCTTGTCGGTGGAGACCTCCAGCAGGGGCTCGTCGACCTCGATGGTCTCGCCGACCTGCTTGAGCCAGCGGGTCACGGTGCCCTCGGTCACGGACTCGCCCAGCGCCGGGAGGATGACCTCCACGGAGTTGCCCGAAGCCTGCTTCGTGTCAGCCTTGGGAGCCTGCTCGGGCTCGCTCTTCTGCTCGCTGGGCTCCTCGGAGGCCTCCGCCGGGGCGTCGTCCTGCGCGGCGGCGTCGTCGGAACCGGAGTCGCCGGAGCCGTCGCCGATGACGACCAGCGCGCCACCGACCTCGACGTCCTCGTCCTCCTCGACCAGGATCTTCTCGATCACACCGGCCACGGGGGAGGGGACCTCGGTGTCGACCTTGTCCGTGGAGACCTCCAGCAGGGGCTCGTCCACGGCCACTTCGTCGCCCACCTGCTTCAGCCAGCGGGTCACGGTACCTTCGGTGACTGACTCGCCCAGTGCGGGCAGGTTCACGGTTTCAGACATTGTTTCGTCCGTCCCTCTCTCAAGATTCGAAAAGTGTGCGGGGGCCTGGGTGCGGGCCCCGGCGGAGTGGGGAACCGGGTGCCCGCCCGAGGGCGGGCACCCGGTTCCAGTGGATCAGCCGTGCAGCGGGACACCGGCCAGCGCCATGGCCGCCTCGCCGATGGCCTCGTTCTGCGTGGGGTGGGCGTGGACGAACGCCGCCACGTCCTCCGGGTAGGCCTCCCAGTTCACCATGAGCTGGCCCTCGCCGATCTGCTCGCTGATGCGGGTGCCGATCGCGTGGAAGCCGACGATGGGGCCGTCCTTCTCGCGCACCAGCTTGATGAAGCCGCCGGTGCCGAGGATCGAGCTCTTGCCGTTGCCGGCCAGGTTGTACTCGAAGGTCTCCACGTTGTCCTTGCCGAACTTCTCCTCGGCCTTGGGCTGCGAGTAGCCCACGGACGCGATCTCCGGCTCGGTGAAGGTGACCTTGGGGACGTTGATGTCCGGGACGACCACGGGGTTCAGCCCGGCGATCTCCTCGGCCACGAAGCGGCCCTGCTGGTAGCCGCGGTGAGCCAGCTGCACGCCCGGGACGATGTCGCCGATCGCGTAGATGCTGCCCACGCCGGTGTGCAGCCGCTCGTTCGGGGTCACGAAGCCGCGGTCCATGGGGATGCCCTGCTCCTCGAAGCCCATGTCCGCGGTGTTGGGGCCGCGGCCCACGGCCACGAGCACGACGTCGGCCTCGAACTCCTTGCCGTCCGCGAGGGTGACCTTGGCGCCGTCGTCGTTCTGCTCGACCTTCTCGAAGAACGTGCCCAGGTTGTACTTGATGCCGCGCTTCTTGAACTCGCGCTCGAGCGTCTTGATGATGGCCGGGTCCTCGTTGGCGACGAGGTGGGGCAGGCCCTCGATCACGGTGACGTCCACGCCGAAGGAGCGCCACATGGACGCGAACTCGCAGCCGATGACACCGCCGCCAAGCACGATCGCGGACTTGGGGACGAAGTCGATCTCCAGCGCCTCGGTGGAGGTCATCACGCGGCCGCCGATCTCGATGCCGAGGGTCTTGGAGACCGAGCCGGTGGCCAGGATGATGTGCTTGCCGGTGTAGGTGGTGCCGTCCACGTCGATGGTGTTGGGCCCGGTGAGCTTGCCGTTGCCGGCGACGACGTCCACCTTGCGCATCTTCATGAGCCCGGTCAGGCCCTTGTACTTGCCCTGCACGATCTTGTTCTTGTAGTCGCGCACCGCACCCATGTCGATGGACTCGAGGGTGGCCTTGATGCCGTACTTCTCGGACTCCCGGGCGCCCTCGGCCAGCTCCGCCGAGTGCAGGTACGCCTTCGTGGGGATGCAGCCCCAGTGCAGGCACGTGCCGCCGAGCTTCTCCTTCTCGATCAGAGCCACGCTGTAGCCCAGCTGGACCGCGCGCAGTGCGGCGGAGTACCCGGCGGATCCTCCGCCCAGGACCAGGATGTCGTATTGGTTGTCGGCCACGTTGGCTCCTCGGGGTTCGAGTGCTTGGTTAGGGTGCCCGCCCGAGGCCCGATCCTGGGTCTGTGAAGGGCGGTCACGGTTGGGGTCCAGCCTAACGCCACGCCCGGGGGCCCACCATGTATTGCGTGCCGGTGGGCCCCCGCCGCGTGGCGTGTCCGCGCAGGGCAGAACCCTACTCGGCGTGCTCCTGAGCGATCGTCAGCAGGGTGCGGACGCCGAAGCCCGTCCCCTCCTTGGGCGTGTAGCCCCACGGCTGGGACTCGTTGAAGGACGGCCCGGCGATGTCGATGTGGGCCCAGGGGATCCGGCGCCCGCGGTGCTCCGGGACGAACTCCCGCAGGAACAACCCGGCCACGAGCATCCCGCCGTGCTTGTCCCCGATGTTCTTCAGGTCCGCGACGAACGAGTCGAGCGAGGGCCGCAGGTGCTCCGGCAGGGGCATGGGCCAGGCCGGTTCCCCGGCGCGGGTGGCGGCCCGCACGGCGAGGTCGCGGGCGTCGTCGTCGCCCATCACGCCGGCGGTGCGGACACCGAGGGCGGCCATCTGCGCGCCGGTCAGGGTGGCGATGTCCACGATGGCGTCAGGGTGCTCCTGCCCGGCGGCCCACAGGCCGTCGGCGAGGACGAGACGGCCCTCGGCGTCCGTGTTCAGCACCTCGACGGTGTGCCCGCTGTGCATGGTGAGGACGTCGCCGGGGCGGGTTGCGGAGCCCGAGGGCATGTTCTCGGCGAGGCACAGCCAGCCGGTCACGGCCACGGGGAGCTCCAGCGCGGCCGCGGCGAGGACGGTGCTCAGCACGGCGGCCGCGCCGGCCATGTCCGACTTCATCGTCATCATCGAGGCCGGGGGCTTCAGGGAGAGGCCGCCGGAGTCGAACGTGATGCCCTTGCCCACGAGCGCCACGTGCTTCTTGGCGCGGGACGGGGCCCAGCGCACCTTCACCAGGCGCGGTCCGTTGACTGATCCGGCACCCACGCCGAGCAGGCCGCCGTAGTTGCCACGGGCGAGCTCCTTCTCCGCGAGGACCTCCACCGAGACCTTCGTGCCCTTCGCGGCGGTGCGGGCCACGTCCGCCACGAACTCGGGGGTCGCGGTGTCAGGGGAGAGGTCCACGAGCGTGCGGGCCAGGCGCACGGCACGCGCCACGTGCGCGGCGCGCTGGAGCGCGGGCCCGGCGTCCTTGCCGAGGTTCTTGGGAACCGCCACGGCGGCCGAGGCCAGGGGCGCGTCGTCGTCCGAGAGGGTGCGGGACTTCTGCGCGGTGTAGCGGAACGCGCCGAGGGCGACACCCTCGGCAACGGCCTGGGCGTCGTCGGCGTCGGTCACGGGCAGCGCGACGGTCGCGGACGCGGCCCGCCCCTGCAGGGCACGGGTGGCGGCACCGGCGGCGCGGCGCAGGTTCTCGCGGCGCTCGTCCCCCTCACCCCGGCCGAGTCCCACGAACAGGACGTCGCCCGCGCGGACGTCGTCGGGCGCGGGCACCACGACGACGCTCTCGAGCCTGCCGCGCGCACCGGCGCGCTCGGCGAGCTCGTTCAGGCGACGGCGCACGCCGCCCTTGACATCGCCCGGAACCGCGACGGCGCCGTCGTGGGAGACGCCGAGGACCAGCGCGTCCGCGGGGGTGCCCCCCAGGGGCTTGGTGGTGACGGTGAGCTGCACCTCGTGGGTGGCGAGGATCTCCTGCGGTGTGGTCACTGTGGCGTCCTTTCACGGATGTCCTGGGAACGGGCCCGGCGGCAGGGGTGCTGCGCCGGTCCCGGGCGCGCGGTGCGCCCACGTGTGACCGATCCTAACGACCCGCCGCGACGCGCACAGGGGAATAGGCGGTGCCCGGGGCCGCGTTGCACCAGCAGACGCCGCGTCCGGCCCCGCTTCCCGGGGCGAGCGGCACACGAGCCCCCAAGGAGGAGAAGTGCTGGATCCCACGGCCCTGTACCTGGGCAATCCCGCGTTGCTGAGCGACGAGCGGCTGCGGGGCCTGCCCCTGATCGTCGCGCTGTCCGGGTACGTGGAGGCGGGTCACCTTGCCGGTCAGATCGAGGCCGTCATCCTCGACTCCATGCCCAGCGAGACCGTGGTCCGCTTCGACCTGGACCAGCTCTACGACTACCGCTCCCGGCGGCCCCGCGTGACGTTCGCGGAGGACCACTTCGAGGACTGGGAGGCCCCGGAACTGAACCTTCACGTGGTCACGGACGGGCTGGACCGCCACTTCCTGCTGCTCACCGGCCCCGAGCCGGACACCCAGTGGGAGCGCTTCGCGGCCGCCGTGGTGGGACTCGCGCAGCGGCTGCGCGTGAGCCTGGTGGCGCTGGTGAGCGGGATCCCCATGCCGGTTCCCCACACGCGTCCCGTGCTGGTCTCCGCGCACGGGCCCCGCGCTGACCTGCTGCCCCGCACGGACGGCAGCAAACCGACCTTCGAGATCAGCGCGTCCGCGTCCCACCTGCTCGAGCTGCGGCTGCAGGAGGGCGGGATCGACCACGTGGGGCTGTCCGTGCACGTGCCGCAGTACCTCGCGGAGTCCTACCTCCCGCAGGCGGCGGTGGCGGCCCTGGAGTATCTCAGCGCCGTCACCGGTCGCACGCTGCCCACGGACGAGCTGCGCGAGGCGTCCCGGGACGTGATCCGCCAGATCGACGAGCAGGCCGGCTCCTCGCCGGAGGTGCAGGCCGTGATCGAGAACATGGAACGGCGATACGATGACGTGGTGGACGCGTCCGCCCGCCGCTCGATCCTCGCCGGGCCCGACGACGCCGACCTCCCCGACGCCGACGACCTCGGTGCCGCCGCAGAGGCGTTCCTGGCCGCTCGCAGCGACCCGGAGGACCACCAGCAGTAGAGGACCCGTGGCCCACGTGCGCGGGTCGCCGTGAACCAGCCCGTGGAGGCCCTCCCGCATGTCGGACGCAGCAACACCCCCACCGTCCAGGTACAAGGACTCGACCACCGCGTGGTTGATCCTGGCGGTGGGGGTGTTCGCGTACTTCTCCGCCGTGGCGCAGCGCACGAGCTTCGGCGTGGCCACCGTGGAGGCGGCTGACCGGTTCCAGACGGCGGCCTCCGGGCTGTCGATGTTCTCCATGATGCAGGTGCTGGTCTACGCCGTGCTGCAGGTGCCCGTGGGTGTGCTCGTTGACCGCTACGGTCCGCGCATCCTGATCACCATTGGTGCTGTGTCGATGGCTGCGGGCCAGCTGCAGCTCGCGGCGGCACAGTCCGTGGCCGGCGGCGTGGTGGGGCGCATCCTGGTGGGCGCCGGCGACGCCGCCACGTTCGTGTGCGTCATGCGGCTGCTTCCCGTGTGGTTCTCCGCGCTGAAGGTGCCGATGCTCACCCAGGTGGTGGGCATGACCGGCAACCTGGGGCAGCTCTTCTCCGTCATCCCGTTCGCCGTGCTGCTGCACGCCACCGGGTGGGTGCCGTCCTTCGTGACGATGGCGGGCATGTGCGTGCTCGCGGCGGTGCTCTCCGGTCTCGTGCTGCGCAACAACCCGCCGGGGGTGCGGGTCCTCAACGACAGCATCTCCTTCGCCTCGGTCCGTGCCTCCATGAGCCAGTCCCTGCGCGAGCCGGGCACCCAGCTAGGGTTCTGGGTGCACTTCACCGTGCAGTTCGCGGGCAACACGTTCGCCCTGATGTGGGCCTACCCGTACCTGCAGAACGCCCAGGGGCTCGATCCCACGCAGGCGTCGTTCGTGATGACGGTCTACGTGGTCTTCAACGTGGTCGTGGCACCTATCGTGGGCAAGCTCAGCGCACGGTTCGCCCGACGCCGCTCCCGCCTGGTGCTCCTCTTCTGCCTGGTGGCGTGGTCCGGGTGGGCGATCCTGCTGCTGTGGCCGGGGCAGGCACCCCTGGCCGTGGTGTACGTGTGCGTGTGCATGATCGCGCTGTCCCTGCCGGCCTCGATGATGGCCTTCGACATCGTGCGCGCCTTCAACCCCCCGCACCGCGGCGGCACGGCCACCGGCCTCGCCAACGTGGGCGGCTTCGCGGCGTCCTTGCTCGCCATCTACGTGACGGGTCTGGTGCTCGACCTCCTGCACGGCGCAGGGCTCTCACCCAGCCTGTACGACGGCGAGGCGTTCCGTCCCGCGATCGCGGCCCAGGGCCTCGTCGCCCTCGTGGGCACCGTGGCGATCCTGCGCTGCACCCACAAGGTGCGCCGGGCGCACGGCCCCGACGCGGTCTGAGCCGACCGCGAGCCGCACGGTGGGCGGCCTGCACAGGTGACGGTGCGACGCGTCGTCGTCCCCGCCCGTCCCGAGGCAACGGCGGCGCGCTCCTCCCCGGGCTGCGGTGCGCCGAGGCTGGTCCCATGACTCTGACCCACGAGGACCACGGACCCGTCCTCCGCATCCAACACCCCGAGGACCTTTTGGCCCTGATCCCGCACGAGCTGGGGCACCGGCCCCGCGACGAGTGCGTCCTGGCCGTGACCGGCGGGGACACCGGTTTCCTCCTGCTGGCCATGGCACAGCCTCCGGCCGGGGCCCCACCGGAGGTGGTGGGCGGTGAACTGGCCGAGGCCCTCGAGCACGTGCCTGGCGTCTCGGACGTGATCGTGGTCGTCTACCGGGAGTCCGTGCCGGAGTGCCCTGTGAATGAGCTCGCCGCGCTCACGGTGCAGTGGGAGCAGATCGTCCGCACGGTGGGGGTGGAGCTGCTCACCGTGCTCCTGGTGACGCCGCAGTTCTGGTGGGACCCGGCCCAGCCGGACGTGGCCCGTACCAGCACGCTGGTCGAGGAGAGCCCGGTCAACGCGCAGCTCATCGCGCTGGGCAGCGCCCTGGAGCCGCCGGCACCGGGGGACGATCCCCGGTGGCAGAAGGCCCTGCGGGAGAAGGCGAGGGAGCTCGATGGGCCCGGGTCCGTTACAACTCCGGAGGTGGAGACCCGCGGTCAGGAGCCCCGGAGTGCGACCACCGGGGGTGAGCCCCGCCCGGGAGCAGATGCGGCACCTCGTGGTTGCCGGTCCGCTGGCACACCACGCTCCAGCGGCACGCCGGGACCCGGAGCTGCGCTGCCGTGCGGGCCGACGGCGCTCGCCGTCTGGGAACGCACGCTGCAGCGCGTGCAACGGCGCCGGCGGGACTGGGTGACGGCGGTGCTCGAGACGCCCGCCGCAGACCTCCGGGGCATGCTCGACGGCCTGCGGGACGAGGCCACGCGCACATGCCTTTTCTACGCGTGGCTGTGCGGGGAGCGTGCGCGTGCGGAGTCCGCGTGGCTTGCCCTGGCTCCCGCCCTCGCACGGGTTCACGGGGGACCCGAGGGGCCGGAGCCCGCGGGGGACGCCGTCGAGGAGGCCCTGCGGTGCGTCGTGGCCGTGGCCGGTGAGTGGGACGGCCCGCCGCACTGGGAGAGTGTCGAGACCGCGTACCGCATCCTCCAGGTGCTCGACGCCGTGACCCACGCCCGGGCGGACCAGCACCGCGACCGGGCGGACCATGACTGCCCCCGGTCGGAGCAGGGCCACTCCCGGGCGGCGCTGGACCGACCCCGGGTGGACCGTGCCGGCTTCCGTCCACTCGAGGACCCGTTGGGGTCGGAGCACCTGCTGTCCGCGGAGACGGCGGCCACCGTGGTGGCTGCTCTCGCGCAGCTGGAAGTGTTCCGGGGACGAGCGCACTCGGCCGGGCGGCTGCTCGCACGCTGCGAGGAGGAACTCCAGGAGTCCGCGGCGAGCCCTGTGGGTGCGGTCGAGGAGGTGCGGCGGCGTCTGGCCCGGCAGGCCACGCCGTGGTGGTGCACGGACCCCCGGACGGGCTGGCCGGGGCGGAGCTGGTGGGTGCGGCAGACCACCGGTTGAGTCCCGCGGCGAAAAAGATTCCCACCCCGGGAACAATCCCGGGGTGGGCGGCGTTGCCGGGTGTAGGACCCTCAGAGTCCCGGCGAGAACCGCGTGTCGCGGTGCTGGACTTGACAGGGTCATAGGTGTGTTGGCCGCTGGTGCGGCGCGCACCCTGTGTCTGTCCAACGAAAGGCTTTCCGTGTCACCAGCTGCCAGCAAGACCGCATCCGGATCACAGGCTCCCGAGGCGGGGACCGACTCGGCTGAGACCACCGCCCAGACCACCACTGCCAAGAAGGCCCCGGCCAAGAAGTCGACCGCGGCCAAGAAGACGGTGGCCCGCAAGTCCACCGCCGCCAAGCGCACCACCGCGGCGGCGAGCAGCGCGGGCAAGACCGCCGCGACCAAGACCACTGCGGCGTCGTCGTCCGCGGCCCCCGCTCAGGCCACCGACGAGTCCGCGGCACCCCGGTCCACGACGCCGGAGACTGCTGCCACCGAGACGAAGCCCGCGGCGAAGAAGACCGCCGCGCGCAAGACGGCGGCTCCGAAGAAGACGACCACGCGCAAGACCACGGCCACCAAGTCCACGGCCACCAAGACCACGGCCACCAAGAGCACCGCCACGAAGACGACGGCGACGAAAACGGCCGCCAGCAAGAGCACCGGCGCGTCGAGGACCGCCGCCTCCGCGGCGTCCGGCACGGCGAAGCCCGCCACCCGCAAGGCGGCCGCCAAGCCCGCGGCGAAGCCCGCCGGCACCGGCCGGGGCCGCAAGAAGGCCGATCCCGTGGACGAGGTCCTCGCCGAGGACGAGCTCACCACCGAGGAGCCCCAGGACGAGGACGAGGAGTCGCAGGAGTCGCAGCAGGCCTCCGTCGAGGAGTCCGCGCAGCTCATGAAGGGCCGCCAGGACCGCAGCGCCCGTGGCTTCGTGCTGACCAACAACGACGACGACGACGCCCCGGCCCAGCAGGTCGTGGTCGCCGGCGCCACCGCGGACCCCGTCAAGGACTACCTCAAGCAGATCGGCAAGGTGGCCCTGCTCAACGCGGAGCAGGAGGTGGACCTCGCGCTGCGCATCGAGGCCGGCCTCTACGCCGAGCACAAGTTCGCCGAGGAGCAGGACTCCATGGACGCGGACACCCGCCGGGCGTACCGGTGGGTCATCCACGACGGCCGCCGCGCGAAGAACCACCTGCTCGAGGCGAACCTGCGCCTCGTGGTCTCCCTGGCCAAGCGCTACACTGGTCGCGGCATGCTCTTCCTGGACCTGATCCAGGAGGGCAACCTGGGCCTGATCCGTGCGGTCGAGAAGTTCGACTACACCAAGGGCTTCAAGTTCTCCACGTACGCCACGTGGTGGATCCGTCAGGCCATCACCCGCGCCATGGCGGACCAGGCCCGCACCATCCGCATCCCCGTGCACATGGTGGAGGTCATCAACAAGCTGGCCCGCGTGCAGCGCCAGATGCTCCAGGACCTGGGACGCGAGCCCACCCCGGAGGAGCTGGCCAACGAGCTGGACATGACGCCGGAGAAGGTCGTGGAGGTACAGAAATACGGCCGTGAGCCCATCTCGCTGCACACCCCACTGGGTGAGGACGGCGACTCCGAGTTCGGCGACCTCATCGAGGACTCCGAGGCCGTGGTGCCCGCGGACGCGGTGTCCTTCACCCTTCTGCAGGAGCAGCTGCACTCCGTGCTGGACACCCTCTCCGAGCGGGAGGCCGGTGTGGTGGCCATGCGTTTCGGGCTCACGGACGGCCAGCCCAAGACCCTGGACGAGATCGGCAAGGTCTACGGGGTGACCCGCGAACGGATCCGCCAGATAGAGTCCAAGACCATGTCCAAGCTGCGCCACCCGTCCCGCTCCCAGGTGCTGCGGGACTACCTGGACTGATGACAGGGACGACCGCGGGAGCGGAGCACACGATGACCGCACGGGACACGCAGGTACAGGGGATCTTCAACCGGATCACCACCTCCTACGACCGGGTCAACTCGCTCATGACGCTTGGCCGCCACGCGGCCTGGTGCCGTGAGGTCGCCCAGCGTGCCGGCGTGGGTCCCGGGGGCCGGGTCCTGGACATCGCCACCGGCACCGGCGAGATCGCCCTGGCGCTGCGACGTCGGGAACCGCGGGCGGAGGTCGCGGGCGTGGACTTTTCGGAGAAGATGCTCGAGACGGCCCGCACCAAACCCGGTGCCGACGCCATCACGTGGGAGTTCGCGGACGCCCACAGCCTGCGCTTCGACGACGAGTCCTTCGACGCGGTGACGCACGGCTACCTGCTGCGCAACGTGAGCGACGTACCGCGCGTGCTGGCTGAGCAGGTGCGGGTGCTGCGCCCGGGCGGCCGCGTCGTCGTGCTGGAGACGGCGCCGCCCCGGGGCGCGCTGCGGTTGGCGATCTCGGCGGGCATGAGCGTGGTGCTGCCTCTGCTCGGTCAGGTGGTGGCGGGAGACCGCCGCGCCTACGACTACCTCAAGGACTCCACGCTCGGGTTCATCCAGCCCGCCCGCGTTGCGGAGCTGATGCGCGAGGCCGGTTTTGTGGACGTGGGCTACGAGAGCAAGTACCTGGGCACCAACGTGATCCTCTGGGGCCGCAAGCCCGGGTCCTGAGTTCGCGGACGACACTGCTGGACGCAGCAGAAGGGGCACACATCCATGGATGCGTGCCCCTTCTCGTCGTCCTCAAGGCCCGGTGTCACCCGGGCCGCGTGGTCTTCTCAGGCTCCGATGCGCTGGGTCTCGTCCTGCCACGATGACGCCAGGGGACGCAGCTTGTCCTCATTGACGCGGGCGTGGTGGGCGCAGAACAGCAGCTCGCCGCCCGTGGACTCGAGGACCACGCGCACGTATGCCTGGGCACCGCAGGCGTCGCAACGGTGGGTTGCGTTGAGTTCACGCGTTTCGACAGTCGCGTTCATGGGATCCTCCTCACAAGTACGGGATGCGGCCTCGCACGCCGGTGCGGCCGCGGTGCGGTCCCGGGAACACCCGGGGCCGCACGTTCCAGTACAACCCACGGGCCCGGGGATTGCTTCCCGGGATCCCGCGGTTTCGCCCACCGCGCACAAACGTCGGGGCCGCCGTCTAGAGTGAGACAGTCCCACCCCGCCCGCGCGCGGCACCCCCAGACTCCGGGAGAAGCTTTACCGTGACACCGTCTCGCTCCGAATACAACGCCCGTCACCTTTCCGTGCTGGAGGGACTGGAAGCGGTGCGCAAGCGCCCGGGCATGTACATCGGCTCCACGGACTCGCGGGGTCTCATGCACTGCCTGTGGGAAGTCATCGACAACTCCGTGGACGAGGCGTTGGCGGGCTACGGTCAGGACATCGCGGTGATCCTGCACAAGGACGGCTGCGTGGAGGTCCACGACGACGGCCGCGGCATCCCGATCGACACCGAGCCGCGCACAGGGCTGACCGGTGTGGAGGTGGTGTTCACCAAGCTGCACGCGGGCGGCAAGTTCGGCGGCGGGTCCTACTCGGCCTCCGGCGGTCTGCACGGCGTGGGCGCCTCTGTGGTCAACGCGCTCTCCTCGCGCCTGGACGTCCAGGTGGACCGCGGCGGGAAGACCTACCAGATGTCCTTCAAGCGCGGTGAGCCGGGCACGTTCGCGGACAAGGGTGCGCCGTCGCCGAACGCCCCGTTCGAGCCCTTCACCACGGACTCGCACCTGCAGGTGGTGGGCAAGGCCAAGCGCGGGGTCACGGGCACGCGCATCCGCTACTGGGCGGACGACCAGATCTTCACCCCGGACGCCAAGTTCTCCACCGAGGATCTCGTGCGCCGTGCACGCCAGACGGCGTTCCTGATCCCGGGCCTGCGCATCACCGTCACGGACGAACGCAGGCTGCCGGGCACCCCGGGCGCGGACGGTCCCGTGGAAGAGGTCTTCCAGTACGACGGTGGCATCTCCGAGTTCGCGGAGTTCCTCGCCCCGGACGCCCCCGTCACGGACGTGTGGCGGCTGCAGGGGCAGGGGACGTTCAGCGAACGGGTGCCCGTGCTGGACGGTTCCGGGCACGCGCAGCTGCAGGACGTGGAGCGCACGTGCGAGGTGGATGTGGCCCTGCGCTGGGGCGTCGGATACGACACCGCGGTCCGCTCGTTCGTGAACATCATCGCCACACCCAAGGGGGGCACGCACCTGAGCGGTTTCGAGACCGCGCTGCTGAAGACGCTGCGCAAGCAGGTGGAGGCGAACTCGCGCAAACTCAAGGCGGGCAACGACAAGCTCGAGAAGGACGACGTCCTGGCCGGGCTCACCGCGGTGCTGACGGTGCGCCTGGCAGAGCCGCAGTTCGAAGGCCAGACCAAGGAGGTCCTCGGCACTCCGGCGGTGCGCCAGATCGTGGCGAAGGTGATCGAGTCGGAATTGACGAAGCAGCTGACCTCCAAGAAGCGCGACGACAAGGCCCAGGCGAACCAGCTGCTGGAGAAGGTTGTCGCGGAGATGAAGTCCCGGATCTCCGCGCGCGTGCACAAGGAGACTCAGCGACGCAAGAACGCACTGGAGACCTCGTCCATGCCCACCAAGCTCGTGGAGTGCCGCTCCGCGGACGTGGACCGCTCAGAGCTGTTCATCGTGGAGGGGGACTCCGCACTGGGCACCGCGCGCCTCGCCCGCAACTCGAACTACCAGGCGCTGCTGCCCATCCGCGGCAAGATCCTCAACGTGCAGAAGGCCTCCATCACGGACATGCTCGCCAACGCGGAGTGCGCCGCGTTGATCCAGGTGATCGGCGCAGGCTCCGGGCGCAGCTTCGACCTCGACGCCGCCCGCTACGGCAAGGTCATCATGATGACGGACGCTGACGTGGACGGCGCCCACATCCGCACCCTGCTGCTGACCCTGTTCTACCGCTACATGCGACCGCTGGTGGAGGCGGGGCGGGTCTACGCCGCGGTTCCGCCGCTGCACCGCGTGCAGATCGTGAACCCCGGGTCCAAGGCCAACGAGATGGTCTACACGTACTCGGAGCGAGAGCTGGACACGCTGCTGGGCAGCCTCGAGGAGCAGGGGCGCCGCTACAAGGAGCCCATCCAGCGCTACAAGGGCTTGGGTGAGATGGACGCGGACCAGCTCGCGGAGACCACCATGGACATCCGGCACCGTGTGCTGCGCCGGGTGCGCGTGGCGGACGCCGAGGCCGCGGAGCACGCCTTCTCGCTGCTCATGGGCTCGCAGGTGGCCCCGCGCAAGGACTTCATCGTCGCGGGTGCCTCACACCTGAACCAGGAGCAGATCGACGCCTGATCCGGTGCGCCTTTCTGGGCGGTGGATGACGACGCGGGGCACGGGGAGCGGCCACGGCTCCCGCGAGCGGGCCGGTCCTGCCGAGCCTAGGAAACGTCCGGAGCGTCGTCGGCGGCGTCTGCGGAGCTCGCGGTACCCGCGTCCGACTCCTCACCCACCGCAAGCCCCGTGAGAGCGGGCCCGATCGCGGCCACGGCTCGGTCGATCCCCACCCCCGAGCCGTCCCGGCGGCCGTACTCGGTGGGCAGCGAGCGCGCGACACCGGCGGGGGAGACCGCCTTGGCGGGGCCGTGGCCGACCCACGCCAGTGTCAGGCCGTCCTCGCCCGTGAGCAGCCGCTGGGCCCGCACGCCCGCGGTGGCCCGTCCCTTTCTCGGGAACTCGGCGAGCGGGGTGACCTTCAGGGACGCCTCGCCCATCTCGGGCAGCTGGCCGTCGCTGCGGGCCTGGGTGACCACCACGGTGGACTCGCGCGGCAGCACCGCGCCGAAGAAGACCACGCGCTCACCGGCGGCGAGCTTCATGCCGGCGACGCCGCCCGCGGTCCTGCCCTGGGGGCGCACCGCGGAGGCGGGGAAGCGCAGCAGCTTGGCGTCGGAGGAGACGAAGACGAGCTCCGCGCTGTCCGGGGCGGCGCCGACGCCCACCACGCGGTCGCGGTCCTTGAGCTTGATCGCCGGCCACTGGTCCAGGTTCAGGGGGTAGTCCGGGTTCACGCGCTTGACCACGCCCTCGGCCGTGCCGATTGCGACGACCTCGTTGAGGGGCACGAGCCCCACGAGCTCCTCCTTCTTCTCCAGGCCCAGGAAGTCCGCGGCGGGGACGCCGTCCGCGAGCCGGGGAACGCCGTCGAAGTCCGGGAGCACCGGGATGTCCACGCACGAGACGCGCAGCATGCGGCCCGTGGAGGTGATCGCCGCGATCTCCCCGCGCGCCGTGGCCGGCACCACGCTGCTCAGGGCGTCGTGCTTGAAGCGGCGCGAGGCGTCCGCGAGCGGGGTGCGCGCGGCACTGCGGGCGATCCGCCCGGTGGTGGAGAGGAAGACCCAGCACGGGTCGTCGCTGATCTCCAGGGCCACGGACGTGGCCGGCTCCTTCTTCCCGCCGGCCTGGGCCGCCGTGACCGCGGGCAGGTCCTCGGCCTCGAGCAGCACCGTGCGCCGGTCGTCGCCGAACTTCTCGGCCGTCTCCGCCAGCTCGTCCGCGACGACGCCGCGCAGCGTGGTCTCGGACCCCAGGATCGCCTCGAGCTCGGCGATCTCCTTCTGCAGCTGGTCCCGCTCCGCCTCGAGCTCGATGCGGGAGAACTTGGTGAGCTGGCGCAGCCGCAGCTCGAGGATGTGCTCGGCCTGCGCACGGGAGAGGTCGAAGACGGCGATCAGCCGGTCCCGCGCCTGCGCCGTCTCCTCGGAGGAGCGGATGATCTGGATGACCTCGTCGATGTCCACGATCGCGATCAGCAGGCCCTCGACCAGGTGCAGCCGGTCCTGGCGCTTCGCGAGGCGGAACGCGGTCCGCCGGCGCACCACCGTGATCCGGTGCTCCGTGTAGACCCGCAGCAGCTCCAGCAGCCCCATGGTGCGGGGCTGGCCCTCCACGAGGGCCACGTTGTTGATCCCGAAGGACTCCTCGAGCGGCGTGTGCTTGTACAGCTGCGCGAGCACGGCCTGGGGGTTGAAGCCGTTCTTGACCTCGATGACCAGGCGCAGCCCGTTGGTGCGGTCCGTGAGGTCCACGACGTCCGAGATGCCGGTGAGCTTCTTGGCCTGGACCGCGTCCTTGATCTTCTCGGTGATCTTCTCCGGGCCCACCATGTACGGCAGCTCGGTGACCACGATGCCCTGCTTGCGGGGGGAGACCTGCTCCACGGAGACCGTGGCGCGCGTGCGGAACGAGCCGCGCCCGGTGCGGTAGGCGTCCCGGATCCCCTCCAGGCCCACGATCCGGCCCCCGGAGGGCAGGTCAGGGCCGGGGATGAACTTCATGAGCTCTTCCAGCGTGGCCTCGGGGTTGAGTACCAGGTGACGGGCACCCGCAGCCACCTCCCGCATGTTGTGCGGTGCCATGTTGGTGGCCATTCCCACCGCGATGCCCGTGGCGCCGTTGACCAGCAGGTTGGGGTACGCGGCGGGCAGCACGCCCGGCTGCTGGAACTGGTTGTCGTAGTTGGGCACGAAGTCCACGACGTCCTCGTCGAGGTCCCCGGTGAGCGTGCGGGCGGCCGGGGCCATGCGGGCCTCGGTGTAGCGCGGTGCCGCGGGGCCGTCGTCGAGCGAGCCGAAGTTGCCGTGGCCGTCCACCAGTGGCACGCGCATGGCGAAGGACTGCGCCATGCGCACCATCGCGTCGTAGATCGCCGCGTCCCCGTGGGGGTGCAGCTTGCCCATGACCTCGCCCACCACGCGCGCACTCTTGACGTGGCCGCGGTCCGGGCGCAGGCCCATCTGGTCCATCATGAACAGGATGCGCCGCTGCACGGGCTTCAGCCCGTCCCGGGCGTCCGGCAGGGCGCGCGAGTAGATCACCGAGTAGGAGTACTCCAGGAAACTGGTCTCCATCTCCCGGGTGACGTCCACGTCCACGATGTGCTCGACGAAGTCCTCGGGCAGGTCGTCCTGGGGGGAGCGGGCGGCTGAGCGGCGGCGTGCCATCGAGAGGGAACTCCTTGAAATCGGTGCGTGCACCTGTGACCGGGGCAGGCGGTTGGCTACTCTGAAGTCTATGGGTTCCACCGACGAAGCTCCGCAGCCGAAGGCCTACCCCGAGTACTGGGAGGCGGACGTGATCCTGCGCGACGGCGCCACGGCCCACCTGCGCCCCATCAGCCCCCGGGACAAGGACCTGCTGCAGCAGCTGCACTCCTCCCAGTCCCAGGACTCCATCTACCTGCGCTTCTTCTCCTACAAGCCGCAGCTCTCCGAGCGGGAGCTGGAGCGCTTCACCACGGTGGACCACACGGACCGCGTGTGCTTCGTGCTGATCCTGGGCGGGAGGATGATCGGCGTGGGCCGCTACGACCGCGTCAGCCCAAGGGTGGCCGAGGTTGCGTTCATGATCTCGGACCACCACCAGGGGCGCGGGATCGGCTCCATCCTCCTGGAGCACCTGGCCGCGGCGGCCCGCGAGAACGGCATCGACCGCTTCACCGCGGAGGTGCTGCCCGAGAACCGCAAGATGCTCCACGTCTTCGTGGAGGCCGGCTACGACGTCTCCCGGCAGTTCGAGGACGGCGTGGTGATGGTCGACTTCGACATCGACCCCACCGAGAAGTCCCTGGCCGTGATGGCCGCCCGGGAGCACCGGGCCGAGGCGCGTTCGCTGCAGCAGCTGCTGACCCCCACCACGGTGGCGGTCGTGGGGGCCTCGGCGCACGCGGACCACGCAGGGCACCACGCGGTTGAGGCGATCCTCACCGGCGGCTACACCGGCACCCTCTACGGCGTGGGCCACACGCCGTACGAGCGCGAGGGGCTCGTGTTCGTCTCCTCCCTGCAGGAGATCGACGCCGCGGTGGACCTCGCGGTGATCGCTGTCCCGCGCGAGGCCGTCGAAGAGGCGGTGGCCGACTGCGGCAGGGTCGGCGTGCGGGCCGTCGTCGTGATGACGGGTGGGTATGCGGAGGACGGCGCGAGCGGCGCGGCGGACCAGCGCAGGCTCGTGCGGATCGCCCGCGCGGCCGGGATGCGCGTGGTGGGCCCCGCGAGCCTGGGGCTGATGAACACGGACCCGGACGTGTCCCTCAACGCCTCGGTGCTCCCCGAGATGCCGCGGCGGGGCGGGCTGGGCCTGTTCTCCCAGTCCGGGGCCGTTGGCTCCATGCTCTACGGCGCGGCACTGCGCCACGGTGTGGGCCTGTCGAGCTACCTCTCCGCCGGAAACCGTGCGGACGTCTCCGGCAACGACCTCATGCAGTACTGGGAGGACGACCCCGGGACCACCGTGTGCGGGCTCTACCTGCAGTCGGTGGGAAACCCGCGCAAATTCTCCCGGATCGCGCGGCGGCTGTCCCTGAGCAAGCCTGTGATCGTGGCCAAGTCCGAGGTCACCGGGCTGCGGCTGCCCCCGGGCCACACCGGGCGTGTCACCCAGGCACCGCCGGGTGCGCTGGACTCCATGTTCCGCCAGGCCGGGGTGATCCGCGCGGCCACCGCCGAGGAGCTCATGGACATCGCGGCCATCACCGAGAGCCAGCCACTGCCCGCATCTGCCCGGATCGCGGTGGTCTCCAACGCTCTGGCCCTCGCCCAGCTCACCGAGGACACTGCGTTGCGACTGGGCCTGGAACCCGTGGCGGTCGACGGCGCGGTCGATACCTCCGGCGGTGCCGGGGACGCACACGAGGCCGTGCTGACCGCCGTCCGCGCCCAGCTCACCTCAGGGGACGTGGACAGTGTGGTGCTCGTGCTGATGCCCGTGCGCGGACTGGACCAGCGCGCGGTCGCGGCAGCGGTCGCGCAGGAGGCGAGCGCCGCCGACCGCACCACGGTGGCGGTCTTCACCGGCCAGCACGGCCCGGACGCCGTGACCACCGCGGTGCTCGCGGACGGCCACCCGGCGTTGCCGTGCTTCGACTCGCCCGGAACCGCTATGCACGCGCTCGCGCGGGTGATCGGCTACACCGCGTGGCGTTCGCAGGACCAGGGCGTGGTGGTGGACCCGGAGGACTTCGACTTCGACGCCGTGGAGAAGTTCCTGGAGCGCGAGCGCCGCAAGATCACCGGGGACGCCCTCTACGAGCTCGGCGTCGCGGAACGCAACGAGCTGCTGGGCCACGCGGGAATCCGTGTGCTCGAGTCCGTGCGCTTCCACGACCTCGAGGAGGGCGTGGCCGCTGCCGGCAGGCTCGGCTACCCCGTCGCGCTGAAGACCACGGACCCGTTCCTGCGCCACCGCCTGGACCTGGGCGGGGTGGTGCTGAACATTGCGGACGAGGGGCAGCTGCGTACTGCCGTGGAGACCATGAAGCGCACGCTCGCGGGGTGGGACGTGACCGACTTCGAGGTACAGTCCATGGCCCCGACCGGACAGACGGTGGTGCTGCGCGCGGCAGAGGATCCGCTGATCGGGCCCGTGCTCTCCTTCGGGATGGCCGGGGACGCGGTGAACCTCCTGGACGACTGGGCCCACCGGGTGCCCCCGCTCACCGACCGGGACATCACCCGCATGGTGCGAGCCCCCAAGGCTGCCCGCAAGCTCTTCGGCTACCAGGGCGTGCCCCCGGTGGACACGACCGGCCTGGAGCAGCTCGTCAACCGTGTCGCCTTCCTCAAGGACCGCTTCCCGGAGATCGCCTTCCTGGAACTGAACCCCGTGGTGCTCTCCGGCTCGGTGCTCACGGTGCTCTCGGCCACGGTCAAGATCGGGGACCCCGGACAGCGCACGGACAGCGCCCGCCGCGCGATGCTGGGCTAGGGGCCCCGACAGGGTGCGGGACACGATCGCTGGACGCTTCGAACTGCTCACGCCCGTTGCGGAGGGCGGCAGCGGTGCCGTGTGGCGCGCCCAGGACCTGCGGCTCGGCCGGATCTGCGCTGCCAAGGTGCTGCGCCAGCGCGACTCCGCGGACCTGCTGCGCTTCGTGCGCGAACAGTCCGTGAACCTCGAGCACCCGCACGTGGTGGCCCCCTACGGGTGGGCCGCGGAGGACGAGCACGTGGCCATCGCCATGGAACTGGTTTCAGGCGGCACCCTGGAGGCCGCGCTGCAGGATAACGGCCCGGTCTCGGACGCGCTCGCCGAGGAGCTCGTCTACCAGCTGCTCGAGGCCCTGCAGTTCGTGCACACCCGCGGCTGGGTGCACCGGGACGTGAAGCCCGCCAACGTGCTGCTCGAGCCCACGGGCACTGCCCCGCCGGTCGCGCGGCTCGCGGACTTCGGCATTGCGGTGCGCACGGACGACGCCCGGCTCACGCACACCGGGACCGTGGTGGGCACCCCGGGCTACCTCCCGCACGAGGCGTACGCCCCCGGCAACCCCTCTCCGACCATGGACCTCTACGCCGCGGGCGTGACCGCCGTGCGCATGGTGCTGCCGGAGGTTGACCTCAGCGGGGACCCTCTGGGCCCGGACGATGTTGCCCGGCTGGGGCTGTTCGAGAACTCGCCCGTGCTGCGCCGGGGCGTGGCTGGGCTGCTCAGCCGGGAGCCCGAGGAGCGCACCCGGGCGGCGCAGGAGCTGGTCACCGCTCTGTTGGAGACCGCCCCGGAGCGCGAGAACAAGCAGAGCGAGACGGCGGACGGCGAGCCCTTCGAGGTGTTCGACGTCCTGGAACCCACCACGGAGCGGGAGCTGTCCCCGGTGGCCGACGCCGCCCGACTGCCTCCCGGGGCGGGCACGCCGGACGCACCGCTCGCGTGGCACGCGGTGCACCGCAAGGCGCTGCCGGCCCAGGGGGAACCAGCTCAGGGACAACACCTTCGGAGACAGCCGGTTGACGGGCAGCGTGCGCAGGGCCTTGTCGCTGCGGGGCAGCCGGTGGCGGCGCAGTGGTCCGGGGACCCGCTGCGACCCTTCGCCCCGGTGGAGCCCACGGAGCAGCTGGCCCCGGCGGAGGATCCCCCCGGGGAGACGACGGACGCCACCGTTGCCATTCCCGCCGACGAGGGCCCTGCCGGTCCGGTGGAGCCAGTGGTCGGCCCTGCCGGGGTCGAGCCCGTGGTGGCCACGGTGCAGGCCGGCCCGTACGAGGCCGGTCCGTACGACGTCGTGCCGGCGCAGGACCCGCAGGCAACGGCCACGGACGCGACCGTCACGGACCTGGCCGCCTCAGACCCCGCCGCCACGGATCCGGCGACGACGGACCCGGCGGACACGGACCGGGGGAACGCCGCCTCGCGGCGTCGTCGTGGCCCGCGCTGGCCCTGGTGGCTGCTGGTGCTGGCCCTGGCCGCACTCGCGCTGGTGGCGGGGTACGTGTGGCTGGGACCGCTGCTGGCCCAGTGGGGCGGCGGCGCGGCCTCCACCGACCCGGGCACCTCGCCCGCGCCGGCCACGAGCCCCGCACAGCCGAACAGTGAGACGCCCACCGGGCCCACCGCGGACCCCACCACGGACGCCACGCCCGTGTGCACGGAGCTGGAGGACGGCACCGTCTCGTGCGTGGTGACCCCGTGAACCCGGCACGCCCGGTCACGGATGTGCCCCGCCCGCCCGGGTGGAGGACAATGGCGCCATGACATTCTCAGCACCCGACGGTTCACGGCTGGTCCAGGACATCGAGAAGGCGGGCTTCTACCCCCAGCTCGTCACGGACGTGGTCAGGGACTCCCTGGACGGCAGGCGTCCCGTGTCCCACCTCGTGCAGCTGGAGACACACTTCACGAACACCGAGCTGCACCGCCACATCACGGCGCTCGTGCTCGCGGAGGACGTCCTGCACATCACGCACGTGGACGACCAGCAGGTCGACGACGCCGGCGCGGAGACCGTGGCACGCGTGTCCACGGAGACCGTGCCGATCTCCCAGATCCGCTCCGTGACGCTGAGCTACGCGTACCACCAGCCCCAGAACTACACGCCCGGCACCCCCATCATGGAGCTGAACCTCGCCGTCAGCTGGACGGGCACCCAGCAGCTCGAGCTCTACCCCGCCATGTGCGAGGACCCGGAGTGCCAGGCGGACCACGGCTACTCGGGCACGGCCGCGAGCGAGGACGTGGTGATGCGCATCAGCTCCGAGGCGGACGGCCAGGACGCCGTGGAGGGGGCCCGCGAGTTCGCGCGGACCCTGCGCCGGGCCAACGTGGCCCCGCTGACGGACTCGGGGGCGCAGCTCGCCCAGGCCCCGCAGCACCAGGGCACCGCCCGCACCGAGACCCCGGCACCGCGCACCCGTTTCGGCCACCGGCACAACGGGCGAGACACGGGGCGCTCCTCGTGAGCGAGGACGCCGCGCCGACCCTTCGCCTGCCCGCACCCCCGAGGTACGGTTCCCGCAGCGTGGGGGAGGTGATGACCTCCGCGGCGGCGGCGCTGGGGATCCCCGGGTTCCGCAACGCGCTGAGCCTGCCCGCCGCGCCGCGCTACGTGGTGGTGCTGGTGGACGGGCTCGGCTCGCGGCTGCTCTCGCAGGTCAACGGGTACGCTCCCACGCTGCGATCGGCCCAGTCGCTCGGGGAGCTCGACGCCGCGTTCCCCTCCACCACGTCCGTCTCGCTCTCGTGCCTGGGCACCGGGCGCACCCCGGGCGAGCACGGGATGCTGGGCTACGACGTCCTGGATCCCGCCACGGACCGCGTGGTGAACATGCTCGGCAACTGGCCCGCCTCCCTCGACCCCCTGCAGTGGCAGCCGGGGGAGACGGTGCTGGAACGGGTCTCACGCCACGTGGACGCCGTGACCGTGAGCTCCGCCCGGTTCGAGTCCTCGGCGCTGACCCGTGCGGTGCTGCGCGGCGGCAGGTTCGTGGGAGCGCAGGGCGTGCACGCACGCTCCGCGCGGGCGCTGGAGCAGCTGAAGGAGGGCCGCCGCGGACTGGTCTACTTCTACTGGGACGACCTCGACAAGACCGGCCATAAGCAGGGCTGGCGCTCTGACTCCTGGCTGCGCGCGCTCGAGGACCTGGACTCGGCGCTCAAGCGGCTCGTGTCCCGGCTGCCGGCCAACACCCGGGTGGTCCTGACGGCCGACCACGGCATGGTCGACGTTCCCACGGAGGGCAGGCTGGACTTCTCCGCCGTCCCGGAGCTGATGACCGGGGTGCGGCACACCGCGGGCGAACCGCGCGCCGTGCAGCTGCACCTGGAACCGGGGGCTGTCCCGGAGGAGGTCGTGGACCGCTGGCGCTCGCACTTCGGGGACGCGGTGTGGCTCGCCACCCGTGACCAGCTGGCGCGGGAGGGATACTTCGGCCCGGACCCGGACGAGCGGATGCTCGCCCGCGCGGGTGACGTGTGGGTGCTGGGCCGGGAGGACGTCGCCCTGTACGACGTCGCACGGCAGGGCACCCGGCCGCTGGTCATGGTCGGTCAGCACGGCTCGCTCACCGAGCAGGAACGGATGGTCCCGGCCCTGCTGTGGTGAGGTCACTGCGGACTACGGCGCTGCTGTGGTGAGGCGACCGCGGGGGACGTCGTCGCGGCGGCCACGCACATGTGACGCCATCTCATGCGGTTCCCAGGGCGTCGTGGTGCCGTGACCGGTGTGGCAGCCTGGGCTGTCCTGACCCTGGGCCGTTCCGGTGCCCGTACCGCGTCAGCGGCCGGTGCCGCCGGTTCCCTGGGTCGCCTTGGAGCCGGCCCCGGAGCCCGTCCCCCCGGTGGTGCCGCCCTGTTTGCCGGTCGAACCCCCGCCGGAGTTCCCGGTGCCGGTTCCGTTGCCCGCGCCGGAACCACTGCCGTTGCCCGAACCGCCGCCGTTCGAGCCTCCGCCCGTGGAACCGCCACCCGTGGACCCGGTGCCGCCCTCCGCGGGCGGGGTGGCGGGCTGCTTCGTGGGCGCGGGGGCCTGAGACTTCTCCGGGGTGGGGGCCGGTGCAGCCGTGGTGGGTGCGGGCCGGGGAGCCACCGGCTGCGGGGCCGGAACCTCCGGCTGGACCGGTGCCACGGGCTGGGGGTCGGGCACGTAGTAGTACTGCTCCGCGGGTTGCGTGGGTTCGGGCTCCACGGTGGGCGTGGGGGAGGGGGTTGCCGACGGCGTGGGGCTGGGGGTCGCGCTCGGCGAGGCGGACGTGAAGGTGGCGGGGACGTCGTCGTCGGAACCGCCAGAGAGACCCGTGAACGCGACCGCTCCAACCCCGGCCAGCACGAGCAGGGCCGCGCCGCCGAGAGCGACGGGCGCGAGGTACCTGCGGACCCCCGTCGGGGACGAGGCCGCCGCGCCGTCACCGGCCTGGGCGTCGTCGCCGAAGAGATCGTCCTGGATGGAGTTGCTCATGCACAAAGTCCCTAAAGATCGCCCGAGAATGCACGCGACCGGGACAATTCTCCCCTGAGCCCGATCCGCTCCGGTGACTTTACCGTGCGCCGCGTGTTTCTCGCATCAGTGCACGTGGGAGCGGTGGGCGCGGCTCACGTGCGGTTGCCGAAGACGATGTCGTCCCAGCTCGGAACGGAGGAGCGCTTGGCCCGGGGCGTGCGTCCACGGGGTCCCGGTGCGGCGTTCGCGGCGGTGCGGTCCTCCTCCGGGGTCTCGTTCCGGTCGTCGTCGAGGGACTCGCCGCGCTCGTCGGCGGCGGAGTGCTCGGGGGCAGAGTCCTCGGGGGCGGTCGCCTCGGTCGGGGTGCTCTCGTCCGCACGCCGCGTCTCGTGTGCGGTGGGTTCCGCAGCGGGTTCCTCCGCGTCCGCGTCAGGAACCGCGTCGTCGTTCTGGTCGGAGGTCTCCGTGCCTCCGGAGGCGAGGTGCTGCGCGGCGGCCTCGTCCGGGGCCAGCGGCGCGGTCGGGTCCTCGGCGGGGGCGGCGGCGTCGTGTCCGTAGGGGGTGGAGTCGTCCACGATCTCGATGCCCTCTCCCTGCAGCGCCTGCTCCTCCGCGACGCGGGAGGCCGCGGGCTGGATGGGCTGGTCGAAGACGGGGGAGTCCTCCGGTGCGTCGATCGGGCGGGGGCGCTGCTCCACGCGGCCCATGCCGCGGCCGAGGATCTCGGCGAGGCGGTCGTCGCCGTCCTCGTCCGATCCGAGCCGGCGGCCACGGCGGGACTGCAGGACGTCCAGGAGGTCGTCCGCCTGGCTCGCCTCGTGCTGCAGGTGGCGCAGCTGCGCGGAGGGTGTGGGGGCCACGGGGGTGGCGACCGCCGGGGAGACGGGGGCGGTCACGCCGAGCGGACCCGTCTTACGGGGCTCCTCGCCGAGCGCGCGCGCCCAGTCGTTCTCGGCGCGCACGGTCTGGTTCGCGGGGTTGTAGCTCCACAGCGCGGGGCCCTCGGTGTCGAGTCCCGAGGCCTGGGGGTCGGACACGGAGAAGCTCAGCTGCACGTTCCACAGCTGGTCCTCGCGCAGCCAGGCGTCCCAGTCGAGGCTGTGACGGTCCACGCCGACCTGGGAGGCCCGCTCGTCCACGGTCTCCTCGAGGGTCTTGGGCTCGCCCTCGAACACGGAGCGGTAGCCGTCGTGGGAGGGCGCGGTGCCGGAGACCTTCACGCGGCACGCGGCCGTGACCATGTGGGAGCGCTCGGCGAGGATCGGCCACTCGTAGCGCTTGACCCGCTCGGCCTCCCACCCGGACTCGGCCACGACGTCCTCCACGCTCGCCCCGGCGCGGAAGCGTGCCTGGATGTCGCGGGGGCCGAAGGACGAGCCGCCGCGACCGCGTGCGGGGGGCTTGCGGCGGGCGTGCTGGATGGTCTGCCGCAACTGCTGGTCGATCTTCACCCGGTACCGGGTCGAGTCGGGGGTCTCCACGATGAGGTGCTCACCGTCGTCGTGCACTCCTACCAGGCGCAACTGCTCCATGCTGTCCTTCCCTCACGGGTGTCTGCGCCCCGTGTTCCTGCGGTGCGCGCGGCGCGTTCGTGCGCCAGTCTAGTGGCACGGTGCCCCGGGGTCGCCGAGGACCGGCGGAGGGCGCGGCGCCGCGGCGGGGACGACGTCGCCGGAGGGCCTGCAGAGGCTGCTCCACCACCCGGTGGGGCCGGGTCCGCAGACCCCTCCGGGGGACGAATCTCGCGCTGGGAGAAAACGTCCGCTCAGGTACTGGCTTTTTGCGGCACCATGGTGAACAATCTACGCGACACGGCCCCGGGGGAGATCGCCCGGGGAACCGTTTCACACAGCGATCTCGCGAAGACCGGTTGGAGCGGATAGACACATGGCCACAGACTACGACGCACCGCGCAAGCAGGACGAGGACCTCAAGGAAGACTCCATCGAGGAGCTGCAGTCCCGGCGGACGGACCACCAGTCCGGAAGCGTTGACGAAGACGAAGCCACGGCGGCCGAGAGCTTCGAGCTGCCCGGCGCGGACCTCTCCAACGAGGAGCTCTCCGTGGTGGTCCTTCCCGCCCAGGACGACGAGTTCACCTGCGGCTCCTGCTTCCTGGTCCGCCACCGTTCGCAGCTCGCGGAGGAGCGCAACGGTGTGATGTTCTGCCACGAGTGCGTGGGCTGATCCCGCGCACCCCACCCTGGTTGCACACCGGGGCCGCCGGACCCGTTCAGAGCTGACGGGCGGCGGGTACGACGACGGGCGGTCACCTTCTCGGTGACCGCCCGTCGTCGTACCCGCACCGGGAGCCCGGGACACGGGGCGCCTGGTCCGCGAGCCCTCGGTGCTGAACGCCCACAGGGCTCACGGCCCGGCGGAGGTCGCTAGTCCGAGAGCACCTCGCTCGCAATGTTCTCGGGGTCTGTGGGGTCGCCGTTGATGGCCCGCGCGAGCTCCTCCGGGTGGCGCGTGGCCGTGAGCCAGTAGGGAGTGGGGTCCACCGGGTCCACGATGCTGATCCGGCACAGGTTGGGGATGGACACGCGGAAGTTCATGAACGCGCGGCCGTCCAGTGTGGGGCCGCGGGCCAGGCGGGCGTCGTCGCCGCGCAGGGCCTCGGCCTCGCCCACGTAGCGGCGCTCGATGTAGGCGCGCCCCACGCGCAGGTCCTCGTCCGTGAGCACGATGCTGGGCGTGCCCAGCTGCACGACCACCGCAATGACGACCACCAGCACGGCGCCCACGATCACACCCACCGCAATGCTGATGGGGGCCACGGCCACGAACCCCGCCGCACCGACGAACAGCACGATGAGCCACACCCACCAGGAGACGGACAGCCGCTCCTCGTAGCGGACCCCGCCACCGCCCTGGCGGGGTGGCACTGCCGCGGTGGGCTCCGGTTCGGTGGACTCGGGGTGCTGGGAACTCATGGCACCACCTTGGCACACTCCCGCTGGGGATTGCCTGCCGCGCCGCGGGCGGCTCCTGGGGCCGCCGAGGGGCGGGGCGACGTCGTCGGGCCAGCTCGCCTCCGCGCGGGCGGGTGGGTCTTCGCGCGGGCGGGCACTGCTCGCGGAGGGGTGCTGCCGCGCACGCCGGGGCCCGGGTGGTGCGCGTTAGAGTGGAGGACTGTGACTGACGTGAGGGAACCCGCCACCGTGAGCGTGGCGCTGCAGCTGCTGGACACCGACCTCCCCGCTCCCGCGTACGCGCGCCCGGGGGATGCGGGTGCGGACCTGCGCGCGCGGCACGACGTGACGCTGGCCCCCGGGGAGCGCGCCCTGGTGGACACCGGGGTTGCCGTGGCGATTCCCGAGGGGTACGTGGGGCTCGTGCACCCCCGCTCCGGGCTCGCCGCCAAGCACGGGATCACCGTGCTCAACGCCCCCGGCACCGTGGACAGCGGCTACCGGGGCGAGCTGAAGGTGTGCCTGCTGAACACGGACCGCAGCACCGCCTACACCGTGCGCCGGGGCGAGCGGATCGCGCAGCTGCTGCTCCAGGAGGTCGCCACGGCCCGCTTCGAGACGGTCGCGCAGCTGCCGTCGAGCGAGCGCGGCGAGCGCGGGTTCGGCTCCTCGGGAACGCACTGAGCCCGGCCGACCTCGGCGCGGCCGGGCGGAGCTCGCCGCGCGGGGTCGGCTGCCGGTTCCAGCGCGGCTGACGGGCGCACCGAGCTGAAGGACGCACCGGGACGCACCCCCTCTTTCCTCTGCTCCACGACACCACCTACACATTTTCGGGAGATCAACGATGTTCGGACGCAAGAAGCGCACTGGCACGCAGGACGGCGTCGTCCCGTCCGACGGGACGAGCGCCGCGGAGGAGACGGCGGGCACCGCGTCCGCCGGGCAGTCGCAGGAGAACCCGCGCGCGCTCGGCCCCTGGGACGAGAGCGAGCTGCCGGGTGAGCGCAGCGAGTACCTGGACCTGGGGGCGCTGCTCGTCAAGCCGGTCTCCGGGGTGGACGTGCGCCTCGAGGTCGACCAGCGCACCCAGGAGCCGCGCGCGGTGAACCTCGACTTCCGGGACGGCTCCGTCCAGCTGCAGCCCTTCAGCGCACCCAAGTCCAGCGGGCTGTGGGACGAGGTGCGCGCCGAGCTGATCGCCGGGCTGCGCCGGGACAACGGGGACCCCAGCGTCTCCCGCGGCTCCTTCGGCCTGCAGGTGGACGCGAAGTTCCCCGCCACCACCGCGGACGGGCGCCAGGGCTACCGGCTCGCGCGCTTCGTGGGCGTCGACGGCCCTCGCTGGTTCCTGCGCGCCGTCTTCACCGGCGGCGCGGCTCTGCCCGGGCCCACCGCGGAGGTGCTCGACGACGCCGTGCGGGCACTCGTCGTCGTCCGCGGCCAGGACCCCCACCCGCCTCGCGACCTGCTGACCCTCTCCGTCCCCGAGGACGCCACCGTCCGCCGGATGGACGACGCCGCCGGGCAGCCCCCGGCCCCCGCGGCGGACGGGGCGGCACCCCAGGACGGCGACGGCGCGCCGTCGGGCCCGGCCGTGCAGCCCCCGCGCCGCGGCCCCGAGATCACGGAGATCGGCTAGTGGCACCCGTCAACAACCCGCTCACCGGGGCCATCGACGTGCTCGGGGAGCCCGAGGCCGTCTCGGAGGACCTCGACCCGGCCCACCGTGAGCGCCACCGCCGCCGCGCGGTCGTGGAGGGACGGGTCGTGGAGGTCACGATCGCACCCGTGACGCAGCAGCCGCAGTTCCGCGCCCTGCTCAAGGTGCCGCGCCCCGACTCCGCCGTGCCGTGCGCGCTCGAGCTGCTGTGGAACGGCCAGCACACCGTCCCGGGGGTGAGCGCGGGGACCAGGCTACGCTGCCTCGGGGTGATCTGCTTCCCGGACGGGATCCCCACGATGCACAATCCGCGCTACGAGATCATCACCCCCAAGAAGGCCGCCCGATGAGCTCGCCCGCGAACCCCGGCGCGGAGGACGCCCCGCGGCAGGCCTCCCTCGGCACGGACGAACCGGGGGCACCGGAGCGCGACGCCGCGAGCCGCCCCGCGCCGGGCCGCGACGCCATACCGGACCGCGACGCCGCGGCAGACCGCGCCGCCGAGGACTTCGCCCGCCGCTCCGGCCTGCGCCGCGACGAGGCCGGGCAGCTCGACGTGCTCTCCGCGGTGGGCGGCTGGCGCGGCGTGCTCGAGTCCCTGCTGCCCGGGCTCGTCTACCTGGTCTGCGTGGTCGTCACCGGGCAGCTGGGCCCCGCGCTGATCGCCTCCCTGGCGGTCGCGGCGCTGTTCACGCTCGTGCGCCTTGTCCAGCGCCAGCCCGTGACCCAGGCCCTCGGAGGGCTCGTGGGTGTGGGAATCTGCGCGCTCTTCGCCCGCGTGGGCGGGGACGCCCTGGACTACTACGTGTGGGGGTTCGTGACCAACGCCGTGTGGCTGCTCGGTCTGGCGGTCTCGGCGCTCGCCGGCTGGCCCCTGCTCGGGGTGCTCTTCGGCTACATCCGCGGGGAGGGCACGCACTGGCGCCGGGACCCCGGGCGTCGCCGCGCCTACCAGCGGGTCAACGCGGTGCTGCTCGCGATGTTCGCCGCGCGGCTGCTCGTGCAGCTGCCGCTCTACTTTGCGGGGGACGTGGCCGGTCTCGGCATCACCCGGCTGGTGATGGGGGCCCCGCTGTACGCGGCTGTGCTGTGGCTGGGATGGCTGTGGAGCCGCCCTCGCCCCGCGCCGCCTGCAGGTTGACGTCCCGGGCCGTGGTGAACATGGCCCGCAGCTGCTCCTCGCCCTCGGTGGTGGTGATGAAGAACAGCTCGTCCCCGCCCTCGAGGACGTCGTCCCCGGACGGTGCGATGGGAACGCCGTCGCGCAGGATCGCCACGAGCGCGACGTCCGGCGGCCACGGGACCTGGGTGACCGTGCTCGCCACCACCGGGTGCTCCCGGGGGACCGTGTAGGCGGACAGGGTGGCGTCACCGGTCTGGAAGCTCAGCAGCCGTACGACGTCGCCCACCTCCACGGCCTCCTCCACCAGCGCCGTCATCAGCCGCGGTGTGGACACGGCCACGTCCACGCCCCAGGCGTCGTCGAAGAGCCACTCGTTCTTGGGGTTGTTCACCCGTCCCACGGTGCGCGGCACGCCGAACTCGCTGCGGGCGAGCAGGGAGACCACCAGGTTGGCCTTGTCGTCACCGGTCGCGGCGACGACGACGTCCGCCTCCTCGGCCCTCGCGCGCTGCAGCACGTCGAGGTCGCACGCGTCCCCGACGACCCACTGGGCGCCGCGCAGGTTCGAGCGGCCGATGACCTCGGAGGTGGCGTCCACCACCACGACGTCGTGACCGTGCGAGAGCAGCTCCCGGGCAATCGAGGACCCCACGGACCCACCGCCCACGATGACCACATGCATCAGCGCCGCCCCCGTGACTGCTCGGTGGCGGCGAGCGCCACGGCCTCCGTGACCTCGTCCGACGGCGGGCGTGAGAGCACGCGGGCCACCTGTTCGACGTCCTCCACGCGCATCATGGCGTGCACGATGTCCCCCTGCTGGTAGCTGGTGTCGCTCGCGGGCAGGATGCCCTCCCCGAAGCGTGTGACGAAGGCGATCCGCACCCCGGCGGCCTCCTCGATGCGGTCCAGGTGCAGCCCGGACCAGGAGTCGTCCAGCGGCAGCTCGCCGAGCTGCAGCCGCCCGGAGGCCTCGCGGAAGTCCCCGGTGATGGCGTGCTCGGGCAGGATCCGACGCAGCACCTGGTCCGCGCTCCACCGCACGGAGGCCACGGTGGGGATGCCCATGCGCTGGTAGAACTCGGCGCGGGTGGGGTCGTAGATCCGCGCGACCACGTGCTTGACCTTGAAGGTCTCCCGGGCCACGCGCGCGGCGATGATGTTGGAGTTGTCCCCGCTGGAGACGGCCGCGAAGGCGTATGCGTCCGTGATCCCGGCGCGGCGCAGCACGTCCCGGTCGAAGCCGTGGCCCGTGATCTTCTTGCCGCTGAACGAGGGGCGCAGCTTGCGGAACGCGCGGTCGTCCTGGTCGATCACCGCCACGGTGTGTCCTGAGTCCTCGAGGGCGTGCGCCAGGGTGATCCCCACCCGGCCCACGCCCATGATCACGAAATGCGCCATGGGGCACAGCATAGGACGCCGCGGCACGGGACAAGGTCCGGCCGAGGGACTAGCGTGTTCCCTCGTGTATGTGTCCCAATTCGTCCGCCGCGCGCTGGTGGGCAAGCCGATCCACAACGAGCGCGCCGCGGGCACGGTGCTCTCCAAGGGCACGGCCCTGCCGGTGTTCGCCTCGGACGCGCTGTCCTCCGTGGCGTACGCGCCGGACGAGATCGTCCTGACCCTCGCGCTCGCCGGAAGCGCCGCGATCGCGGTCTCGCCGTGGGTGGGGCTCGTGGTGCTGGTGGTGCTCGCCGTGGTCATCACCGCGTACCGCCAGAACGTGCAGGCCTACCCCTCGGGCGGTGCGGACTTCGAGATCGCGTCCAAGAACCTGGGGCGCCCGGCCGGGGCAGCAGTGGGTGCAGCGTTGATGGTGGACTACACGCTCGTGGTGGCCGTGTCCATGGCGGCCGCCGCACAGTACCTGGCCGCGGCGGTGCCGTGGCTCGTGGGCCACCAGACGGCCGTGGCCGTCGGCGGGATCGCGCTGGTGGGACTGCTGAACCTGCGCGGGCTCAAGTTCATGGGACGCGCCTCGTCCGTGCCGACGTATGCTTTCGTGGCCGTGGTGCTCGTGCTGGTCGTGGCCGGCGTGGTCCAGGACGTGGCCGGAACGCTGGACCCCGCGCCGTCGGCGGGCTACGACGTGCTGCCCGCCACCGGCGTGGACGCCGGGTTGACGGGCCTGGCCGGAGCCATGCTGGTGTTGCGCGCTTTCTCCTCCGGCGCGGTGGCCGTGACCGGTGTGGAGACGATCACCCACTCCGTGCCCTACTTCCGCAAGCCCAAGGCGCGCAACGCCGCCCGGACCCTTGCGGTGCTGGGTGCGCTGTCCGCGGCCCTGCTGCTGGGCGTGATGTACCTGACGTGGCGCACCGGCGCGGTGGTCGTGATGGACCCCGCGCGGCAGCTGCTGATCCACGGCCACGCCCCGAGCGGGGACTTCTACCAGGTGCCGATCCTCGGGCAGATCGCGCAGGCTGTCGCGGGCGTGGACTCCGTGTGGTTCGTGGTGCTCGTGCTCGTGACGGTGGGTGTGCTGTTCATGGCCGCGAACACCGCCTACTCCGGGTTCCCCGTGCTGGCCTCCCGGCTGGCCTCCGCCGCCCTGCTGCCCCGCCAGCTGCAGAGCCGGGGGGACCGGTTCGCGTTCACCAACGGGATCATCTTGCTCTCCGTGGTGGCCGCCGCGTTCACCCTGGTCTTCGGGGCCAACGTGAACGCCCTGATCCAGCTCTACGTGGTCGGTGCGTTCTTCGCCTTCACCCTCACGCAGGCCGGAATGGTGCGCCACTGGCTGCGCGGGCGCCGGCTGCGCACGGTCGAGGCCACCCACCGCGAGTTCGCGCTGCGGCTGACCGTCGCGGTGGTCGCGCTCGTGGCGTGCGCCGCCGTGTTCGTCGTGGTGCTCGTGACCAAGCTCGCGCAGGGTGCGTGGCTGACCATCGTGGCGATCGCGCTGACCACCGTCTTCATGCGCGCCATCGCCCACCACTACCGCGCGGTGGACGCCGAGCTGGAGGTCCGCCCGGACACCCCTATCCGCGCCCTGCCCTCGCGCGTGCACTCGATCATCGTGGTCACCTCCGTGCGCAAGCCCGTGGTGCGCGCCCTGAGCTACGCCCGCGCGTCCCGGCCCTCGAGCCTCGAGGCCGTGGTCGTGGACACGGACCGCTCCCGCACCGCGCAGATCGTGGGCCAGTGGGAGAACCTCGAGATCCCCGTTCCCATCACCGTGCTCGCCTCCCCGTACCGCGACACCGTGGGCCCGGTGATCGCCCACATCCGCGGCATCCGGCGCAAGTCCCCCCGGGACCTCGTCATCGTGTACCTGCCCGAGTACGTGGTGGGCCGCGGCTGGGAGCGCTTCCTGCACAACCAGGCCATCCGCCCCCTGCGGACCCGGCTGCACTACGAACGCGGAGTCATGATCGCCTCCGTGCCCTGGCACCTCGAATCGGTGCGCGAACTTCAACTCACGGAGAACAGCAGATGACCGACGCCCCCGCCCCCCTCGTGCTGCGCCTCGGCGCCGTCGCCCACGGCGGACACGTGGTGGCACGCACGGACGAGGGCCGCGTGGTCTTCGTCCGCCACGGTCTGCCCGGGGAACTGGTCCGCGTGCGCCTCACGGACCACGAGCCCACCGCCTCTTTCTGGCGCGGGGACGTCGTCGAGGTCCTGGAGCCCGCCGCCGGGCGCCGCGACGCCCACGTGTGGTCCCAGGCCGACGCCGTGCTGGCGGCCGCCGCGGGCACCAGCCCGCTCGGCGGGGCCGAGTTCGGGCACGCGGACCTGGCCACGCAGCGCGAGCTGAAGACGAGCGTGGTCGGGGAGCAGCTCTCGCACCTCGCCGGGCTCGAGTGGGACGGGCACGTGCGGGCCGTGGCGGGGGAGACCCCCGACGGCACCGGCTGGCGCACCCGCCTGCACTTGGACGTGGCCCCGGACGGTTCGGCCGGCATGTACCCGCACCGCAGCGGCGAGCTCGTCCCCGTGACGGACATGCCCCTGGCCACGGACGCCCTGCGGGCGCTCGCACCGTGGGACCTGCGCTACGAGGGCGCCGAGCGCGTGGACGTGGCCGCACCATCCGGCAGCGGGCCGTTGCTGCACGTGAGCTTGCACGGGGACGCCGCCCAGGAGCAGATCGACGCGCTGCGGGCCCAGCTGGCTCCGTGGGGCGAGCAGCACGGGGTGGCCGTCACCGCGCGCACGGCCGACCACCGCGACGTAGGCGTGTGGACCGGTGCGGGTCACAGCGTGGAAACCCTCAGCGTGCCGGAGGCCGGCGGGGAGTTCTCGTGGCAGGTGAGCCCCACGGGCTTCTGGCAGATCCACCGGCAGGCCCCGGCCACGCTCGTGCGCGCGGTCCTCGACGCCGCGCAGTTCACCCCGGGGGACGCCGTGTGGGACCTCTACAGCGGCGCGGGGCTGTTCACCGCCGTGGCCGCGCGGGCCGTGGGGGAGACGGGCAGCGTCCTCGCCGTGGAGGGCTCCCCGGTGACCTCCGCC
>NZ_RBMB01000056.1:0-8544 GCF_003989485.1 Kocuria sp. HSID17590
CAACCACCGCAGGCTCCACGGTAGCCTCGGAATGGTCAGCCCCGACGAGTTCGAGGCGGCCTACTACGCGGCCCTCAACCCAGAGCCGCTCCCCGCATAGAAGCGGCCGAGAACCTGGGACGGTTCAGCCCACATCGGCCGCACGGCCAGTGTCCCGTGCGAGGTGAGCCGCCCGCGCGTTTGTGAGATTCTGGGGGCATGGCTTCAAAGATCGAGGACTACGCCCTGCTGTCCAACATGCGCAGCGGGCCGCTGGTCTCCCGGCACGGGTCGGTGGACTGGTGGTGCGTGCCGCGCTTCGACTCCCCGGCACTGTTCGCGGCTTTGTTGGGCACCCCGGACCACGGACGCTGGCTGCTCGCGCCGTACTGCGCGGTGGACGACGACGCCGCGGTGGACATGTCCCTGCCCGGTGTGATCGCGGTGGAGCGCTTCTACGCGGAGAACACGTTCGTGCTGCACACGGTGTGGTCCACGGACACCGGCACGGTGCGCGTCACGGACTTCATGCCGCTCAACGCCCGCACCGAGCTGATCCGCCGGGTGGAGGGCCTCACGGGTGAGGTGGAGATGTTCCAGGACCTCCGGCTGCGCTTCAACTACGGCTCGTCCGTGCCGTGGCTGAGCCGCTTCGACGTGCTCGAGGACGAGTCGGAGGACGCCGAGGCCGAGTCCGTGCTGGTGGGCATGGCCGGTCCGGACTCCGTGGTCTTCCACGGCGATCCGCTGCCGGAGGCGGATCCGGACAAGACCAAGCGCCGCCACGCGGGCTCGTTCACGGTGGCGGCCGGTCAGACCCGGGACTTCACGCTCACGTGGTTCCCGTCCCACGGCGTGCCCCCGGAGGCGGTGGACGTGAACGAGACGCTGACGGCCACCGTGAACCTGTGGCAGGAGTGGACAGAGCGCTACGAGCCCTACGACCCCCTCACGGATCCCGCGGCCATGAACCACACGGACCCGGACGAGCAGCCGCCCGCGCTGCACGCCTTCGGTGCGGGCGCCGGGGACCTCGACACCTCCGAGCGCCCCTCGGCACGGGACGTGGGTCGTCACGGGGACCGCCCCCACCACGAGGGCGCCGCCCTGGGCGGGTTCACGCTCACGGCCACGGACGACGAGCCCGCGGACCTCGTCCGGCGCAGCCTGCTGGTGGTGCGCGGACTGATGCACCAGGCCACGGGCGGGCTGATCGGCGCCCCCACCACGTCACTGCCGGAGGTCGTGGGTGCGGAGCGCAACTGGGACCACCGGCTCTCGTGGCCCCGGGATGCCGCGTCCGCGCTGGAGGTCATGCTGGACCACGGCCACGACCGCGAGGCCGCCCAGCTGCGCAACTGGCTGCTGCGCGCGGTGGCCGGGGACGTCAACAACCCCTCCAACATCTACACCCTGGACGGCTCACCCCAGATCCGTGAGCGCCTGGTGGACCTGCCGGGCTACGAGCGCTCGCGGCCCGTGCGCGACGGCAACTCCTCCGGCAGCCACTACCAGTCGGACGTGGCCGGGCACGTGCTGCGCGCGTTCGAGATGCTGCGCCGGCGCGGTGTGCAGGAGGACCACCTCTCGTGGCCGCTGCAGCAGGCGCTGCTGCGCGCCGTAGTGGCCAACTACGAGGAGAAGGACCAGGGAATCTGGGAGATGCGCGGCGAGCCCCAGTACTACACGCACTCGCGCGTGATGATGTGGGCCGCCATGCAGGCAGGTGTGGACGCCGTGCGCATCCACGGCCTGCCCGGGGACGTGGAGACCTGGGAGGAGCACCGCGACCAGCTCGCGCACGAGATCTGGACCAGCGGCTACGACCCCCAGGTGGGCTCGTTCGTGCAGTACTACGGCTCCACGGACGTGGACGCCTCCCTGCTGCAGCTGCCCATGGTGGGTTTCGTGGCCTACGACGACGAGCGCATGCTCGGCACCGTGGAACGCATCCGCACCGAGCTCACCGATAGCTCGGGGCTGCTGCACCGTTACCGCAACCTGCCGCAGCTCACGGACCTGGACGACGCCGAGGCGTTCGCGTCCTCGATCGGCCAGGACGGCTTCGCGGGGCAGTCCGCCCCGTCCATCTCCGCCACGCTGCAGCTCGCGGAGCAGCTGGCCATGTGCGGGCACACGCAGGAGGCCGTGCGGGTCACGGATCTCGTGCTCTCCACGGCCAACGATCTGGGTCTGCTGGCCTCCACCTACTCGCCGTCCCAGCACCGCGCCACGGGCAACTTCCCGCAGGCCGAGGCGCACCTGCACCTGATCCGCGTGATCGACATTCTGCAGGCGGAGCTCGGCTGAGCGCGGTGGTTCCAGGGCGCGCCGCCGGGGTCGACGACGCCGCGTGGCCCGCTGCCGGACGACGGGCCGGGGAGATGCGCGGGCGGCGTCGTGCGCGTCCGCGGCGTGCGAAGCGTGAGGTGTGTTGCAGGCCGCCGTGAGGGTGATTACTCGCGACGCCGCGCGCCACGGTAGCGTGGTGAGACCAGCCACGCCGGGCCCGGTGAGACTTGGCTGGTGGCCGAGGGAATGCCTCGGCACCTTCCCCGGGCCGAGACTCTTGGAGGCGCTGCAATGGCACGCACCGTCAATACCGGATCCGATCCCCATTCGCTCGCAGATCCCGCCGTGGATCTCGTGCGCACGTGGCTGCAGAAGGCTCAGGACAACGAGCGCAAGAGCAGGCAGAAGAACCCTGCCGAGGACCGCCTCGCCGCCGTGCTGCAGGACCCCAACGGGCTGGAGTTCACGGTGGGTTTCGTGGACCGCGTGATCCGCACGGAGGACACGAAGGCTGCGGCAAAGGCGCTGCAGGACATCGCCAAGCTGACCCCGCAGTCCATGCCGGCCGCGGACCGGGCCCAGATCCAGGCGGGCGTCGTGCTCTCCGGCGCGCTGCCCTCCGTGGTGGTCCCCGCGGCGCGCACCCGTCTGCGTCAGATGGTCGGCCACATGGTCGTGGACGCCCGCCCGGGCCCGTTCGGCAAGTCCGTGAAGGGCCTCAAGCAGCACGGTCACCGGCTGAACATCAACCTCCTGGGCGAGGAGGTGCTCGGCGAGGACGAGGCGAAGAAGCACCTCGCGGACGCCGAGGGCCTGTTGCGCCGCGAGGATGTGGACTACGTCTCCCTGAAGGTTTCCTCCGTGGTGCCGCAGCTGTCCCACTGGGGCTTCGAACGCACCGCCGAGCGCGTCGTCGAGCGCCTGCTGCCGCTGTATGAAACGGCCGCCACCAAGGGCACCGGCAAGATGTTCATCAACCTGGACATGGAGGTCTACTCGGACCTCGAACTGACCATCGAGGTGTTCCAGCGGCTGCTGAACAAGCCCCAGCTGAAGAACCTCGAGGCCGGCATCGTCATCCAGGCCTATCTCCCGGACGCCCTCGGCGCCATCCAGCGGCTCTCCGAGTGGTCCGGGCAGCGCGTCGCGGACGGCGGCGCACAGATCAAGGTCCGCCTGGTCAAGGGCGCGAACCTCGCCATGGAGAACGTGGACGCGGAAATGCACGGCTGGCCGCTGGCCACCACGGAGTCCAAACAGGCCACGGACACCAACTACAAGCGCGTGCTCACCTGGCTGTTCCAGCCCGAGCGCATGAAGGGCATGCGGCTGGGCGTGGCCGGTCACAACCTCTTCGACATCGCCTTCGCCCACCTGCTGGCCGGGCAGCGCGGCGTCACCGACCGCATCGAGTTCGAGATGCTCCAGGGCATGGCCACCTCCCAGAGCGAGGCCGTGTCCACGGACGTGGGCCAGCTGCTGCTGTACGTGCCGGCCGTGAAGCCCGCGGAGTTCGACGTCGCCGTGTCCTACCTGGTGCGCCGCCTCGAGGAGAACTCCGCGAACGAGAACTTCATGTCCGGGATCTTCGAGCTGGGTCCGGACAACTGGGTGTTCCAGCGCGAGGAGGGCCGCTTCCGGGCCGCGCTCGCCGAGCTGGAGACAGAGCCGCAGGCCCCGGGTCCGCGCCGCGTGCAGGACCGCACCACGGAGACCGCGGGGGAGCAGGCCACCCTCCCGCTGGACGAGCCGTTCCGCAACGAGCCGGACACGGACGTCTCCGTGCCCGCCAACCAGCGCTGGGCCGGGGGCCTGGCCGAGAAGATCGGCAGCAGCGAGTGGTACGCCTCCGTGGCCGTGCCCGAGCTGCTGATGGACATGGACATGGACCAGGACTCGGACGAGGCGGTGCAGGCCGTGAACGACGTCGTGGCCACCGCCAAGGCCGCCGGCAAGCACTGGGCAGCCACCCCCGCCCGTGAGCGCGCCGAGATCCTCAACCGCGCCGCGGACATCCTCGCCGCGCGCCGCGGCCACCTCATGGCCGTGGCGGGTGCCGAGACCGGCAAGGTGCTGGAGCAGGCGGACCCCGAGGTCTCCGAGGCCGTGGACTTCTGCCGCTACTACGCCCGCCGGGCCCTGGAGCTGGAGTTCGTGGACGGCGGGGACTTCGTGCCGCACGCCGTGACCGTGGTGACCCCGCCGTGGAACTTCCCGCTGGCCATCCCCACGGGCACCACCGTGGCGCCCCTGGCCACCGGCTCGGCCGTGATCCACAAGCCGTCCCCCGAGTCCCGCCGCTGCTCCACCGCGGTGTGCGAGGCGCTGTGGGAGGCCGGTGTGCCGCGCGACGTGCTGCAGCTCGTGGACGCCGTGGAGGGCGAGGCCGGCAAGACGCTGATCTCCCACCCGGACGTGGAGCGCGTGGTGCTCACCGGCGCGTACGAGACCGCGCAGCTGTTCGCCTCGTGGGACCCGGAGCGCCCGCTCACCGCGGAGACCTCCGGCAAGAACGCCCTGGTGATCACCCCCAGCGCGGACCGGGACCAGGCGGTGTGGGACCTCGTCTCCAGCGCCTTCGGGCACGCGGGGCAGAAGTGCTCCGCGGCGTCGCTCGGCATCCTGGTGGGCTCCGTGGCCACGTCCGAGCGGTTCCGCCGCCAGCTCGTGGACGCCGCCTCCTCCATGGTGGTGGACTGGCCCGTGAACCTGCAGGCCACCGTGGGCCCCACCGTGGAGCAGCCCTCGGACAAGCTCCTGCGCGGGCTCACCAAGCTGGAGCCGGGCGAGGAGTGGCTCATCGAGCCCAAGCAGCTGGACGACTCCGGGCGGCTGTGGCGGCCCGGGATCCGCACGGGCGTGAAGCCCGGGTCCTTCTTCCACCTCACGGAGTGCTTCGGCCCCGTCCTGGGGCTCATGTCCGCGGACAGCCTCGAGGAGGCCGTGGAGCTGCAGAACGCCACGGACTACGGGCTCACCGCGGGCATCCACTCCCTGGACGCGGACGAGATCCTGCGCTGGATCGACTCCGTGCAGGCCGGCAACCTCTACGTGAACCGCGGGATCACCGGTGCGATCGTGCAGCGCCAGCCGTTCGGTGGTTGGAAGCGCTCCTCCGTGGGTCTCGGCGCGAAGGCGGGTGGCCCCAACTACCTGGCGTCGCTGGGCCGCTGGAAGCGCGCCGGGTTCTCGGACTCCAGCACGGACCGGGGTGCGGCCGGTGCGTGGGTCCTCGATCCGCGCGTGCACCGCGCGCTGGACGCCGTGACCCCGCTGATCTCGGACGAGGACCTCGTGTGGCTGCGCCGCGCCGCGCAGTCGGACCAGTCCGAGTGGCAGCGCGAGTTCGGCCAGGTCAAGGACCCCACCGCCCTGCGCAGCGAGGCCAACCTGTTCCGCTACCGCCCCCGCACCGTGGTGGTGCGCGCCCAGGAGGGTGCGTCCCTCACGGACGTCCTGCGCGTGGGCCTCGCGGCCGTGCGCTCGGGTTCGCAGGTGGTCCTCAGCGCCGCGGACGCGCTCCCCGCAGCCGTGAACGGGCTGTTCGCCACGGTACTGAACCCGGCGTCCGACGCCGAGTTCGCGCACGCCCTGGGCACCGGCTCCCTGGGCCCGCTGGGTCAGCTCTCGGACTTGCGCGCCCTGGACGACGACGCCCTCGACGTCCGCCACGGCGCCCGCGTCCGCGTGATCTCCCCGTGGGACGGCTCCGAGGAGGACCTCAAGGACCTCTACACGGTGCGCGCCGAGCACCCGGACATCGCCCTGATCACCGAGGACGTGGTGGGCACCGGGCGCGTGGAGATGATGTACATGCTGGCCGAGCAGGCCGTGTCCATCACCATGCACCGCTTCGGCAACCACAGCCAGTCCATGCAGCGGGTGGTGGACGAGATGGTGCGGTGACCGGGCGGCGTCATGCCTGCCGCCCGGCGGCCTGCGGGTCGCGGGCGCCTGGCGCTCCAGGGCGGACCGGCTGCTGACCCCGGACTCTCGAGGTCTGGCATCGGAACGGACGCGAGCCGCGCTCCCGGGGGACCGGGGGCGCCGCTCGTGCTGTGCCCGGACTCGGCAGGGGCGATGCGCTACCGCGAAGCACGGGGCGTTCCGCGGGCCTCAGATCCGGTGGGTGTTCCTCCGTTGCTGACCGCGCCGGATCCCGCCGCTCACCACCAGGAGCAGCGTCACCAGCAGCGGCCAGCCGATGAAGCCGCGCCAGGCCAGGTCGGTGAACGCGATCGGAGCCGCCGTCACGACGGCCACGAGGGCGCGCAGCCAGGGAAGTGGGATGTCGTTGTGGTAGCCATCCCACCGCGCTAGAAGGACACGTGACGGCGGCACCATGGTCGCTCGGCCAGTTGTTGGCGGCTTGCACCATGGACCCATGACGGGATTCGGGACTGCTACCTGTCACCTATCCGTGCAGCAGACCCGTTCGGCCACGAGAACATGGGGGAGGTCGTCGAGGTCGGTAGTGGCGTGGAGAAGGTCAGGGTCGGAGACCGGGTTGTGCTGCCGTTCAATATCTCGTGCGGATTCTGTAAGAACTGCGAACGCGGGCTCACGAACTATTGCCTGACGACGCAACCTGACCCGTCGACCGCCGGTGCGGCCTACGGGTTCGCCGCAATGGACCCGTACGGCGGTGGCCAAGCGGAACTGCTCCGGGTGCCTTTCGGTGATCACAACGCGCTGCGCCTGGGCGAAGATGCGGAGGAGAAGGAGAACGACTACGTCATGCTCTCCGACATCTTCCCCACCGGCTACCACGCCACCGAGATGGCCGGCGTGATCCCGGGCGACAGTGTTGTTATCGCCGGGGCGGGTCTGGTCGGGCTGATGGCCGCCCTGTTCGCGATGATCAAGGGCGCCGCGAAGGTGATGGTGGTCGATCGTCACCCTGACCGGCTCGCGTTGGCCGAGCAGATCGGCGCGATCGCCATCGATGACTCCAAGGTCGATCCCGTGCAAACCGTTCTCGACGAGACGATGGGGCTGGGAGCCGACCGGGGCTGCGAATGCGTGGGTTACCAGGCCCACGATCCCCAGGGAAACGAAGACACGGCCGCTACCCTGAACATGCTCATCAACGCGGTGCGCTTCACCGGACGAATCGGCACCGTCGGCGTGTTCGTCCCCCAGGGCCCCGGAAGCAAGGATGACCTGCGCCAAGCAGGGAAAGGCGGCCATCGACTTCGGCACGCATTGGTTCACGGGTCAGACCATGGGTAGCGGTCAGGCCCCGGTCAAGCGGTACAACCGCCAGCTGCGGGACTTGATCGCCGCCGGCAAGGCGACCCCCTCGTGGATCGTCTCCCACGAGATCTCGCTGGACCAGGCCGCCGATGCCTACAAGAACTTCGACGCCAGGTCCAAGGGTTGGACGAAGGTCCTCATCAAGCCCGGGATGTCGACGGAGAAGAAGGCGAGCTGATATGTCCGAGACGCTATAGGGCATGAGAGTCGCCATCCTCGCCGCGGACGGGGTCGAGCGAGTCGAGCTCGAACAGCCCCGCGAGGCACTGGAGCGGGCCGGCGCACAGACCGAGGTGCTGTCGATCCATGACGGTGAGATTCAGACGCGTGAGAACGATCTGGATGCAGCAGGCACGTTCACCGTTGACGGGTTGGTCGCGGACGCCTCTGTCACCCACTATGACGCCCTGCTTCTCCCGGGCGGCACGGTGAACCCCGACCACCTCCGGGTTGACCCCGACGCAGTCTCCTTCGTCCGCGAGGTCGTCGAAAGCGGTAAGCCCGTTGCGGCGATCTGTCACGGGCCGTGGACGCTGATCGAGGCCGGTGTGGTCGAAGGCCGCACCTTGACGTCCTTCCCGAGCATCCGCACGGACCTGCGCAACGCCGGTGCTGACGTCGTCGACCAGGACGTCGTGGTGGACGGGAACCTGATCACCAGCCGCTCGCCCGATGACCTGCCTGTGTTCTGCGATACAATCGTGACGCAATTTGCGAGCAATTCGACCCAGGAAGAGGTGATGTCATGAGCGTGACCAAGGGACTGCTTGTCAGGCTGGAGGCCCTGCCCGGCAAGGAAGACGAGGTCCAGGAATTCCTCGGCATCGGGCGAGGGCTCGTTGAGGAGGAACCGGCCACCGTCGCGTGGTTCGCGATCCGTCTCGGCCCGTCTGGGCCGCCCCCTTCATTCGGTCCGGTCGCTGTGCGAGTCGTCGGTTTCCGATTGATGGGTGCATTGCCGAGCGTAGTCGACGGGTGCGAGGTAGCCGAGCGATGAATGCCGGCGGTCGTGGTTGT
>NZ_RBMB01000057.1:0-8410 GCF_003989485.1 Kocuria sp. HSID17590
ACCACGGGGGCCGCGACCACGGGGGCCGCCGCCGCGCCGTCGGGCGCCGGGACCGCGGCCCTGGACCCCTCGCTGCTCGACCCCACCCTGCTCGAGACCCTGGGCGCCGCGCTCACCGGTCACATGCTCTGGGCCCACGTGGCGGCCGCCGCCGTGACGTTCGTGCTCCTGCGCCACGCCGAGGACGGCTGGTGGCGCCTCGTGACGGCCGCCGTGCACGTGATCTTCACCGCGGTGGAGCTGCTGAGTGCGGTGCTCGTGCCGTGGCGCCCGCTGCGCCCCGTTCCCCAGGCCCACCTCCTGCCCCCGCGCACCTGGTCACCGGTGCGCGTCATCTCCCGACGAGGACCGCCCGCCCTCTCGATCTGAGCGGTCCATTTCCGATGGCACCCCGGACGCACCGTCCCCGGGGTGGCACCGGTCCATCTTCGTCGAGAGGTACTTCACCATGTCCACAACCCTGGACGCGCGAGCGTCCGAGCGGGCTCGTCCGCACCCCACCACCGCCTGGCTGCTGCCGCTGCTGCGCCGCCTGCACTTCTACGCCGGGATCCTCGTGGGTCCCTTCCTGGTGGTCGCCGCGGTCACCGGCGCCCTGTACGTGTTCACCCCGCAGCTGGAGAGAGCGGTCTACGCGGACGCGCTCACCGGCACCGTCTCCTCCCAGCCGCTCACCCTGGACCGGCAGGTCGAGACGGCCCAGCGTGCCGCGGGCACGAGCGAGTCACCGGTGAACGTCCGCCCCGCATCCGACGGCGGGACCACGCGCGTGATGTTCGCGGACCCTGCGCTGGAGGCCGGGGAGTCCCGCGCCGTGTTCGTGGACCCCGGCACGGGCCGCGTCACGGGTGACATGACCGTGTACGGCACCAGCGGCGCCCTGCCGTTGCGCACCGCCATCGACCGGCTGCACCGGGAACTGCTGCTCGGCGAGCCCGGTCGGCTCTACAGCGAGCTGGCGGCCACCTGGCTGTGGGTCCTCGCGCTGAGCGGCCTGGTGCTCGTGGTGCTGCACCGGCGCCGGGTGGCCCGGGGCCGGCGCGCCCGCGTGAGCCTCGTTCCCCGCCCGGGGGAGGCCAACGACTACCGGCGGACCCGTTCGTGGCACACGGCCACCGGCGTGTGGCTCGCCGTGGGGTTCCTGTTCCTCTCCGCCTCTGGGCTCACGTGGTCCGCGTACGCGGGGGAGAACGTGTCCCAGCTGCGCACGGCCCTGAGCTGGACCACCCCGAAGGTCGCCACGGACCTGGGCGGCGGGTCCGGCGGCTCCGACGGTTCCGGTGCGTCCCCGGCGGACGAGCACGCCGAGCATCACCACGGCCACCACATGGCGGCCGCCGCACCGGGTTCCTTCGACGCCGTGCTCGAGACGGCACGGCAGGCGGGGCTGGAGGCGCAGACCGTGGAGATCAAGCCGGCCGCCTCGGACGGCGCGGCGTGGACGGTTTCCGAGAACGAGCGCTCCTGGCCCACCCAGGTGGACAGCGTGGCCGTGGACCCGCACCACCTGCGGGTCACCGACCACGTGCGGTTCTCCGAGTGGAGCCTGCCCGCAAAGCTCGCGCAGTGGGCCGTGGCCGCGCACATGGGGCTGCTGTTCGGGCTGCCCAACCAGCTCGTGCTGCTCGCGCTCGCCGCGGCGATTGTCGTGCTGGTGGTGAGCGGCTACGCGATGTGGTGGCGCCGCCGTCCCACCCGTTCCGCGGCGGCGCAGCTCGGTCCGCTGCCTCCGCGCGGTGCACTGCGGGCGGCACCCGCGTGGCTGTGGCCGGTCCTGGTCCTCGTGACCGTGGCCGTCGGCGTGTTCCTGCCGCTGCTCGGGATCTCCCTGCTGGGGTTCCTCGCGGTGGACCTGCTGCTCGCCGCCCTGGCACGACGCCGCACGGGGGCCGCCGCGCGCGGCTGAGCGGCCTCCGCGTTCGGGCTCGGCCCGATGTGGCATGAACAAGGCCGTGGGCCCCACCGTCCGGTGGGGCCCACGGCCTTGTCGCGCAGGGGAGCCGCTCAGGCGGCGTCGGCGAAGTTGTGCCGGTCCACCAGTGCCCAGGAGGCCCCCGCGTTCACGGCGGTGACGGCCAGGACGGACGGCCACGCGCCCATCTTCTTGGCGAGCGGGTGGGAGAGCCCGAAGCCCGCGATGTACAGGGTGGAGAGCCCCGCGGTGGTCGCCGGTCCGGCGGAGGCCAGCCACGTGCGCCCCGCGGCCACGCCGCACGCGAGCAGCGCCACGCCGCCCAGCGAGCGGACCTTGGTCAGGCGGGCCACGCCGTAGCCGCCGATCAGCCCGGCGGCCACGAGAACGGAGCTCGGCACGGCCACCGGCGAGGGCAGCGCGGCGTCGAGGTTCTTCAGGGTGTCGGTGGTGCTCATCTCAGTTGTTCCCTCCCAGGAAGTTCTGCAGTCGGGCGAGTCCCTCGGCGAGGTCGTCGTCGCCCAGGGCGTAGGACAGGCGCAGGTAGCCGGACGGTCCGAAGGCCTCGCCGGGGACCACGGCCACCTCCGCCTTCTCGAGGATCAGCTCCGCGAGCTCGGCGGAGGTCTGCGGGGTGACGCCGTCGAACTCGCGCCCCAGCAGCGCGGTGACGTCCGGGTACGCGTAGAACGCGCCGGTGGGCACGGGGCAGTTCACGCCGTCGATGGCGTTGAGCCCGTCCACGATGGTGCGACGACGCCGGTCGAAGGCCTCGCGCATGGCCTCCACCTGGTCCATGGGCCCCTCCAGGGCGGCCAGGGCGGCGGCCTGCGCCACGTTGTTGACGTTGGAGGACAGGTGGGACTGCAGGTTGGTCGCGGCCCTCACCACGTCCTTGGGCCCCACGAGCCAGCCCACGCGCCACCCGGTCATCGCATAGGTCTTGGCCACGCCGTTGAGCAGGATCAGGTTCTCGTACAGCTCGGGCACGGCCTGGGCCATGGAGACGAACTCCACGCCGTCGTAGGTCAGGTGCTGGTAGATCTCGTCGCTGATCACGAAGATGCCCTTGGCGGCGGCCCACTCGCCGATCGCCCGGGTCTCCTCCGCGGTGTACACGGAGCCGGTGGGGTTGGACGGGGAGCAGACCAGCAGCGCCTTGGTGCGCGGCGTCCACGCCTGCTCCAGCTGCTCGGGCGTGACCTTGTAGTCGCTCTCAGCACCCGCGAAGACCTCCACCGGGTTGCCCCCGGCCAGCCGGATCGCCTCCGGGTAGGTGGTCCAGTAGGGAGCGGGCAGCAGGACGTCGTCGCCGTCGTCGACGACGGTCTGGAACGCCTGGTAGACCGCCTGCTTGCCGCCGTTGGTCACCAGCACCTGCGAGTCCTCGACCTCCCAGCCGCTGTCCCGGGCGGTGGCGCGCGCGATCGCCGCGCGCAGCTTCGGCTGACCGGCAGCGGGGGAGTAGCGGAAGTTCGCGGGGTCCCGCAGCGCCTGGGCCGCCGCGTCCACGATGTAGTCCGGAGTGGAGAAGTCCGGCTCGCCGGCGCCGAAGCCGATCACCGGCCGTCCCTGCGCCTTCAGCGCCTTGGCCTTGGCGTCCACGGCGAGGGTCGCGGACTCGGCGATCGCCCCGATCCGGCGCGAGATCCGCTGCTGCGATGGTGACATGGTGATCAACTCTCCTGGCTGGCTGGATGTCGGGCCGCGGTGCCGGACCCGGACGCTGCCTCCACTCTAGGTCGCCCACCTCCGGCTTTGCACGGAACGGGGCGTGCGCGTAGCATGACTGGTTGGTGCCGCCACCCGTGCGGTCATTTCCGCGCGGGACCGTCGCTCGGGCGAACGCCCCGGTGATAGGCTCAGGCACCGTGTTCCGAGCAGCGAGGCACTCGCGGTGCGGGCACTGAAGGGCAGTGGCGCAATTGGTAGCGCAGCGGTCTCCAAAACCGCAGGTTGCAGGTTCGAGTCCTGTCTGCCCTGCTTCACGACCTATCCACGGCACACACACCACCGCCGAGCAGCTGCTTCACGCAGGGGAGAGCCGATGTCGCACACCGCCACGGGACAGACCCCTGGCCAGCCCACCGATGCGGACCGCAGGCGCGGATTCTTCGGCAGGATCTGGCTGTTCTTCCGGCAGGTCGTGGGAGAGCTCAAGAAGGTCGTCACGCCCACCCGGCGTGAACTGGTCAACTACGTCCTGGTGGTCCTGGTCTTTGTGGCATTCATGATGGTGCTGATCTCCCTGCTGGACCTCGGCTTCGGCCAGGTGGCCATCTGGCTCTTCGGTAACGGCACCCAGGCCCAGTGACCCCCTCCAGCACTTCACAGACGTCCACAGAAAGCAGGAATCCCCAGTGAGCGATCACGAGCTCGAGAACGACGCCACTCAGCCCGCACAGTCCGACGCCCCCTCGGCTGACGCTGCGCAGGACGAGTCGACGGAGAGCGTGAGCGCGGCGGAGACCGCCGGAACGGACGACGTCCAGGACGCCACCCCGGGGGCCGAGGACACCACGGCCCCGGAGCCCACTGCCGAGCAGTCCGTCCAGGAGGCGGACCTCGACGTCGCCGAGGGCGCCGTGGAGCCCGTGGCCGTTCCCACCGAGACGGTGGAGGTCACCGAGGAGACCGTCGAGGACGACGTGGACCCGGTGGCCGAGTTCAAGGCCAAGCTGCGCCGCCAGGAGGGCGACTGGTTCGTCATCCACACCTACGCCGGCTACGAGAACCGCGTGAAGACGAACCTCGAGACCCGCATCCAGTCCCTCAACATGGAAGAGGACATCTTCCAGATCGAGGTGCCCATGGAGGAGGTCGTGGAGATCAAGAACTCGCAGCGCAAGACCGTGCGCCGCGTGCGGATCCCCGGCTACGTGCTCGTGCGCATGAACCTCACGGACGCCTCCTGGGGCGCGGTCCGCCACACCCCGGGTGTCACCGGCTTCGTGGGCCAGGACGCGTACAACCCGGCGCCGCTGCGTCTGGACGAGGTCTTCGACATGCTCGCGCCCACGTTCGAGACCCCCGAGAAGGCCAAGGGCGTCGGCGAGACCGCCGGCTCCGCGTCCGGTGCCCAGGGCGGCGCCGCCCCGCAGATCACGGTGGACTTCGAGGTCGGCGAGTCGGTGATCGTGAAGGAGGGCCCGTTCGAGACGCTGCCCGCCACGATCTCCGAGATCAAGGTGGAATCCCAGCAGCTCGTGGTGCTGGTCTCCATCTTCGAGCGCGAGACCCCCGTGACCCTCGGCTTCGACCAGGTCACCAAGATCTAGTCGCCACAGACTTCGGATCTCCCCGGATGCGCTTTGGTCCGGGGCACTTCCGTCCGGTCGCCGCGCCACGGCGACCACCCGCCGTCGTACGCTCCTGTGCGGCGGTACGCACAGCCAGAAAGAGGACCATCACATGGCTCCCAAGAAGAAGAAGGTCGCAGGCCTCATCAAGCTGCAGATCCAGGCGGGTGCCGCCAACCCGGCTCCTCCCGTGGGTCCCGCGCTCGGCCAGCACGGCGTCAACATCATGGAGTTCTGCAAGGCCTACAACGCGGCCACGGAATCCCAGCGCGGCAACATCGTGCCCGTGGAGATCACGGTCTACGAGGACCGCTCCTTCACCTTCGTCACCAAGACCCCTCCGGCCGCCCAGCTGATCAAGAAGGCTGCCGGCGTGCCCAAGGGCTCCGGTGTCCCGCACACCACGAAGGTCGGCAAGATCACCATGGACCAGGTCCGTGAGATCGCCGAGACCAAGAAGGAAGACCTCAACGCCAACGACATCGACGCCGCGGCGAAGATCATCGCCGGCACCGCCCGTTCCATGGGCATCGAGGTCAACTGAGTCCCTTCCGGACTCACCAGCACGTAGACATTCGTGGCAGGGCCGAGCGCGGTCCGCAGACCACAACTGCACAAGGAGAAGAAGCAGATGGCACAGCGCAGCAAGGCATACCGGGCAGCTGCCGAGAAGATCGAGGCGGGCAAGTTCTACGCCCCCGCCGAGGCGGTCGCCCTGGCCAAGGAACTGGCCGAAGGCAGCAAGTCGGACCCCACCGTCGAGGTGGCCATGCGCCTGGGCGTGGATCCCCGCAAGGCGGACCAGATGGTCCGCGGCACGGTGAACCTGCCCAACGGCACGGGCAAGACCGCCCGCGTGGTCGTCTTCGCCACGGGTGACAAGGCCGCCGCGGCCGAGGCCGCCGGTGCGGACTTCGTGGGCTCCGACGACCTCATCGCCAAGATCCAGGGCGGCTGGACGGACTTCGACGCCGCCGTGGCCACCCCGGACATGATGGGCAAGGTCGGTCGCCTGGGCAAGATCCTGGGTCCCCGCAACCTGATGCCGAACCCGAAGACGGGCACCGTGACCATGGACGTCACGAAGGCCGTCAACGACATCAAGGGCGGCAAGATCGACTTCCGCGTCGACAAGCACTCGAACCTGCACTTCATCATCGGTAAGGCGTCGTTCGACACGCAGAAGCTCGCCGAGAACTACGCGGCCGCCCTGGAGGAGGTGCTTCGTCTGAAGCCCTCCGCCTCCAAGGGCCGCTACATCACCAAGGCCACCGTAGCCACCACGTTCGGCCCGGGCGTGCCCGTGGACCCGAACGCCACCGAGGTGATCCCCCAGGCGTGATCCGGTGAGGGGTGGGCGCCCAATCGGCGCCCACCCCTTCCGATCGTGACAGCAGGGCCCGTGCCGTCCCAGGTCGGGCCCTGTTTCCATGTCCGGGAGCCGCGCCGAGTGTCGTCCCGGGCGCCTGGCGTCCCCTGGCGATCCCGCCCGGCACCCGGGGATGCCCAGGCAATCGTGATGTACTTGAGGCCGGAGTCCGTGCGGATCCGTTGCCGCGGTGCCGTTCGGGCTCGAGAACGGCAGTGAAGGAGAGCACTGTGACGCACCCGTCACCCGTACGCATCGAGCTGCTGCGCATCCCCGATGCCTTCGACGACGACGCCAGGCACACCCTGGGCGGCCTCGCCTCCCTGGTGCAGTCGTGCCGAGAGCACGTGTGGGGGACCAGCCAGCTGAGCAACGACGCGCAGGACATCTTCCGCGACCTCAAGGATCCCTACGAGCGGGTCAACATCCTGTGCGCGTACCTGGACGACCGTCTGGTGGGTCGTGCAGAGGTGCGGATGCCGCTGCTCGAGGACACGGACATGGCCCAGATCGTGGTCCACGTGGACCCGGAGGAGACCTCTGAGGGCATCGGCCGGGGCCTGCTCGGTGCTGCCGAGCAGCTGGCGCACGGAGAGTCCCGCCGTTTCCTGCGCCTCGTGACGGAGCACCCGGCCTCCGAGGCCAGGGACCCCGAGGGCCCCGGGGACGGCAGCGTGGACGGCATCACGGACGGCGGTGTGGAGACTGCCGGGCCCGTGCAGTGGCTCGAGGCCGCGGACGGTTCCGGCCGGCTGCCGGCGAGCCACCGGCAGACCCGCTTCGCCCAGCACGCGGGCTACGAGCTGCGCACAGTGAGCAGCTTCGCCCTGCTGCCCGTTCCCCTGGCTGGGGACCGGCTGGACCGGCTGCACGACTCCCTGGCGGACACCCCCTTCGCGGACCACTACCGCATGCACACGTGGGTGGGGGAGGCCCCGGAGACGCTGCTGGAGCCGCTTGCGCGGCTGCACGCGAAGATCCCCACCGACTCGTTCGTGCGCCCCCTGGTGACCGATCCCGATCCGTGGGACGGGCAGCGGGTGCGCCGCACCGAGCAGCTGCGCCAGGAGGACGGCGACCGCTCCCTCATGGCGGTCGTGGAGGACGTGCGCACGGGTGAGCTCGTGGGCATGACCGAGCTGATCCTGGCCCAGCACCAGCCCGCCCTCGCCCTGCAGGACGAGACGCTGGTGGTGCGCGAGCACCGCGGCCACCGGCTGGGCATGCGTCTCAAGCTCGCGAACCTCGAGCAGCTGGCGGTGGTGGCCCCGGAGGTCAGCACGGTCTACTCGTGGACCCACAGCGGCAACGACCGCATGAACTGGGTCAACGCCCGTCTCGGCTTCCGCGACGCCGGCCAGTCGGCCATCTGGGAGCAGGACTTCAGCATCGTCTGACCGGCGCGCTGAGGGTCACGACGCCGCAGCCTCACCGGGCCGTGCCTCGTCAGGGCAGTGCGGCCCAGGTCGCACCCACCGGTCAGCACTCGCCGAGACGGCACCCACCGGAGCAGTCCCCGCCCGAGTAGCCCCCATCCGAGCAGCCCCGGCCCGGCCAGCACTCACCGGGTGGCAGTCGTCGAGGCCGTGCCTGCCCAGGCACCGCCTCGGGCGCGGCACTCACCAGGGCAGCGGCAGCGCCGTCGTCGTGCCACCCGCAGACAGTCCGCCGCGCGGCACGCACAGCAGCCCGTCAGCGGCGCTGAGGCCGCGCAGCATGTTGGAGCCCACGGACCGGCACGGCAGCCACCCGCCGTCCTCCGCACGCGCGGGCACGAGCCGCTCCGCGCGGCCGCCGGTGATGTCCGCCCCGGCGGTGATCGGCACGCCC
>NZ_RBMB01000058.1:0-6643 GCF_003989485.1 Kocuria sp. HSID17590
CAACCACGACCGCCGGCATTCATCGCTCGGCTACCTCGCACCCGTCGACTACGCTCGGCAATGCACCCATCAATCGGAAACCGACGACTCGCACAGCGACCGGACCGAATGAAGGGGGCGGCCCACCCTTCGCGGCCCAGCCTGCTGTCCACAATCCTGCCCGTCCCCGCAAGGGCTTCCACTCGCGGGACGTCGCCTTCGGCGGCATGTACTTCGCCCACAAGTTCCCCGAGCGGCGCGAGCAGATGGACCTGCTGCTCGGTGGCGCCCACGACGTCTCGCCCACGCTCGACACCGGCCTGGAGATCTTCTCCCGCTATCTCGGACACGACGAGCGCTACCAGTTTCCCGCGCCCCTGGAGCGCCACGTCGTCGGTACCCTGGGCTACGACCAGATGCTCACCGCCTACCGCGCGTACAAGGTCTTCCTCAATGTGAACTCCGTGGTGGACTCGCCGTCCATGTGCGCTCGGCGGATTTTCGAGATCACCGCGTGCGGCACCGCGGTGGTGTCCACCCCGTCCGAAGCCGTGCGACGGTACTTCACGCAGGACCAGCTCTCCGTGATTGCAGACCGTGAGCACGCCGCCCACGTGATCCGCGCCCTCGTGCGCAGCCCGGAGCTCGCGGACCGGATGGTGCACCGCGCCCAGCGCGAGATCTGGGCCAAGCACACCTACACGCACCGCGTGGAGACGGTGCTCGAGGGCGCGGCCCCGCAGCTCGCCGTCGCCCGAGTGCGCCCCACCGTGACCGCGTTGCTGTGCACCAACCGGCCCGACCGCGTGGCCACCGCCCTGGCGGGGATCGCCGCGCAGCGGAATGTGACGCTGGATGTCGTGCTCGTGGCCCACGGTTTCGACCCCTCCACGAGTGCCATGGCCGACGCCGTCCACGACTCAGGTCTGCAGGTCACCACCGTTGCTGCGGACGCCTCGCTGACCCTGGGGGAGTGCCTCAACCTGGCCGTCGAGCACGCCACCGGGGACGTGCTCTCCAAGATGGACGACGACGACTACTACGCGCCGCGCTACCTCGCCGACCTGCTGGACGCCCTGTCCTACGCGAACGCGGACGTGGTGGGAAAGCAGGCGCACTACATGCACGTGCAGTCCCAGGACGCCACGCTGCTGCGCTTTCCCCGCCGCGAGCACCGGTACACGGACTTCGTCATGGGCCCCACCATCACCGGCCGACGCGAGGTCTTCCGCCAGATCCCGTTCCAACGGCGCAGCACAGGGGAGGACACATCGTTCCTCGCGGCGGTGCGCGAGGCCGGCTACACGATCTACTCTGCGGACCGCTTCAACTTCGTCCAGTTCCGCGGCGCGCACAGCCACACGTGGCAGGTTTCCGACGCCGCAGCGCTCGCTACCGGCGACGTCGTACTTTTCGGGGACAATAAGAAGCACGTGACGATATGATTTTTCGAATTCCCGTTGTCTCGAACGAGAACCATGCGTGTGCCCGCACGGGGCTGCGCGCCGATCAGATGAGGTGTGTCAATGAGTGAACCGCTGGAAGTCGTCTTCGTGGGGCTGGGCTACATCGGCCTGCCCACCGCCGTGGTGATGGCGAACCACGGGGTGCGGGTCCACGGTGTGGACGTCAACGCCTCGGCGGTCGAGCGGATCCAGCGCGGTGAGGTCACCATCGTGGAGCCCGGTCTGGAGGAGCAGCTGAAGCAGGCCGTGAGCAGCGGCCGACTCACCGCCACCACCGAGATGCAGCACGGTGACGCGTTCGTGATCGCCGTGCCCACCCCCTTCAAGGAGAACTACGAGGGGGACCTGACCTACATCATGTCCGCCGCGGAGTCGATCGCCCCGCAGCTGCGCGGTGACGAGACCGTGATCCTGGAATCCACCTCCCCGCCGCGCACCACCGAGAAGCTTGCGGCGAAGATCATGGAGCTGCGCCCGGACCTCTCCCAGGACGGTGCGGACGGCAAGCCGATCGTGCACTTCGCGTACTGCCCCGAGCGCATCCTGCCCGGCAAGGCCCTGGAGGAGCTGATCACCAACGACCGCATCATCGGCGGCCGCACCCCCGAGGCCGCCCGCCGCGCCCGCGAGGTGTACGTGTCCTTCTGCGAGGGTGAGCTGCTCGTCACGGACGACGTCACGGCGGAGATGTCCAAGCTCACGGAGAACAGCTTCCGTGACGTGAATATCGCGTTTGCCAACGAGCTCTCCCTGATCGCGGACAACCTGGGCATCGACGTGTGGGAGCTCATCGAGCTGGCCAACCACCACCCGCGGGTGAACATCCTGCAGCCGGGCCCCGGCGTGGGCGGTCACTGCATCGCCGTGGACCCCTGGTTCATCGTGGCCGCGGACCGTGAGAACTCGAACCTCATCCGCACCGCGCGCGAGGTCAACGACGGCAAGCCCAAGTGGGTGATCGGCCAGGTGGAGCAGGCCTGCTCGCACATCGACTCCCCGGTGATCGCAGCCCTGGGTCTCGCGTTCAAGGCGAACATCGACGACCTGCGCGAGTCCCCGGCCATGAACATCACCAAGGACCTCGCCGAGCACGTCAGACACGCGACCGTCCTCGCCGTGGAGCCGAACGTCTCCGAGCTGCCCAAGGGCCTGCAGGGCCTGCCCAACGTGGAGTTCGCCGAGTACCAGGACGCCATCGAGCGCGCGGACGTGGTCCTGCTGCTCGTGGACCACGACGAGTTCAAGGCCCTGCCGGCCACCGCGCTCAAGGGCAAGGCCGTGGTGGACACGAAGGGGCTGTGGCGGTGACGCGCTGAGCCGTGTGCGGCGGCGGTCCACCCCTCCGTTGCCGCGCACATGTGCATCTCTACTGCTCCCTGCCCCCGCAGGGATGCAACGTCACATTGCCAGGAGCACCCCCATGCATCCAGACGAACAGCGAGACCCGGGCCATCTCCGTGAGCTGATCCTCCGTCATGCCGCGACACAGCCTCAGAAGCTGTTCGATGAGTTGCAGGTGGCGCGCCGCCGCATTCGCACCCTGGAGGCAACTGTGGTGGTGGACAAGTCCAACATCAGGACGTTGAACGCTCGGGTGAAGGACCTCACGGCAGAGAAGGTCGCACACGCCCAGTCGGCCGAGGACACGGTGGGCGTCACCGAGCTCATGGGCTCTGAACTCGACGAGTCCGAAGTCGCCGCCTCCGGGAGGGCGGAGTCTGAGGAAGATGGGGACGCGGCGTCGTCGCCCTTGCACAACACCGCGGGTCCCGCGACGCCGACGACGGAAGGTCTCGTCGACGCGCTGCGGGACGAGCCCAGCGCCGAACGCCTGGACGAGCTCCTCACGCGTCTGTGGACGGACGAGGGGGAGATCACCCGCGTGGCCTCGCTGGTCCGTGAGTTCTTCCACCTGGTGCCTGAGCTGCCTGTCCGACGGCAGCAGATCGCGGACAGGATCCTGGGAACGGAGGCACTGGTTCGTTCCCTCCCCAGCCTGGTGCCGCCGCGCTCACGGGGTGCGGCCTATCTCGCGGAGAAGGGCCGTGTACTCTACTGCGCGTACTCGACCCCGATGTTCCACTCCAACGGCTACAGCGTGCGCACGGAGGGCGTGGTCTCGGGCCTGAAGGCAGCTGGGGCGGATGTGACCGTCCTTGCCAGGGCGGGCTACCCGTGGGATATCACCACGGTGCGGCCCAAGCCCCAGCGAAGGCGCCACGTGGAGACGCTCCACGGTGTGGAGTGGGTGCACCTGCCCGAGGGGCACAGCTCGAACCTTGCTCCGGACGTCTACATCAACGTCGCCGCAGATGCCGTGGTCAGGGAAGCGACCCGACAACGTCCCTCCCTTGTCCACGCGGCGTCCAACTACCTGAACGCGTTGCCGGCACTGATGGCCGCGCGACGGCTGGGCCTCCCCTTCGTCTACGAGGTCCGAGGCCTGTGGGAGGTCACGGAGGCCTCTGTCCGGCCAGGGTGGAAGGCCACGGAGCGCTACGCGCACCAGGCCAGCATGGAAGCCTTCGTCGCCAGGGAGGCGGACGCCGTCCTCGCCATCACCCAGGAGATCAAGGACGAACTCGTCCGCCGCGGTGTGCCAGACGAGAAGATCTCCCTGCTCCCCAACGCGGTGAACACGGACGACTTCCTGCCGCTTCCCAAGGACCACGGGTACGCGAAGGCCAGTGGCATCCGCACAGACGTGCCCGTCATCGGCTTCGCCGGGTCCCTCGTGGCCTACGAGGGGCTGCTCACGCTGCTGCAGGCGGCGAACATCCTGCGGGGCCGCAAGGTCGACTTCCAGGTGGTCATCGCCGGGTCCGGGGGCGTGTACCGGGACCTGAAGAACTACCAGGTGCGGAACAAGCTCAAGAGCAGGGTGAAGTTCGTGGGCCGCCGGCCGTCCCAGGAGATCCCTCGCCTGATGAGCTGCGTGGACATAGTCGCGTGCCCCCGGCTGAGTCTGCCCGTGACGGAGATGGTGTCCCCTCTCAAACCACTGGAGGCGTTCAGCGCTTCCAAGCCCGTGGTGCTCAGCGACGTCTCACCGCACCGGGTGCTGGTTGGGGCGCTCCCACATCAGACGGACGGACCCCGCGGTCTGCTGAGCCGCGCGGGAGACCCCAAGTCCCTGGCCGATGCGCTTCAGAGGCTGATCGAGGACCCCGAGCTCAGGGCGACCCAGGGGCAGTCCGGACGTCTGTGGGTGGTGGACGAACGGCAGTGGCAGAACCTCGGGCCGGGGATTCGACATGTCCACGACCAGGCGACAAAGCACTGCAGCGCGGTTGCGAGACCGGGGCGGAGTCTGGAAAAACTTCGGATCGGCGTCATCGCCGATGAGTTCACCACGGAAACCATTCGCCGTTCGGCCACGGTGATCCCCCTTGATCCCCTCGACTTCGCCCGCCAGCTCTGTGAAGAGCAACTGGACCTGGTGTTCGTGGAGTCCGCGTGGACCGGCAACGGCGGGCAGTGGCACCGCCGCGTGGGGCGGTACTCGGACGAGGAGCACGGTCCACTGCGGGAGCTGCTCACCCGGTGCCGGGCAGGGGGCGTCCCCAGTGTGTTCTGGAACAAGGAGGACCCGGTTCACATCGAGCGGTTCCGTGTCACAGGAGCCCTGTGCGACCACGTCTTCACCACGGACGCAGACATGATTCCCGAGTACCTGCACGAGGCACGGCACTTCGAGAGTGCCGGTGCCGTCACGGCGTCCTCCATGCCGTTCTACGCACAGCCGGCCATCCACAACCCGCTGCCAGGGCGACGTCCTCTCGAAGACACGGTGTCCTACGCCGGAACGTACTACGGGGACCGATACCCGGAGCGGATGCGGCAGCTGGACCACCTCTTGGGTGTGGCCGCGCCCCACGGCCTGGCCATCTACGACCGCCAGCTGACGGTCCCCGGCTCGCCCTACCGGTTCCCCGGGCAATACGAGCGAACGGTCCGGGGCGCTCTGCCCTACGACGAGGTGATCGACAGCTACCGGGCACACGCGGTGAACCTCAACGTGAACTCGGTGGCAACGTCCCCCACGATGTTCTCTCGCCGGGTGGTGGAAATTGCGGCGTGCGGGGGAGTGGTGCTCTCCACGTGGTCACGCGGCATCCACGAGACCTTCGGATCAGCGATCCCCTCCTCCAACGACGACCTCCAGTGCGCCGCGCTGCTCGCGGCCTGGACCTCGGATCCCGAGGAACGGCTGCGCGAAGTGTGGCTGCAGCTTCGCACCGTCCTGCGCTCGCACACCGTGGAGACAGCGCTGGTGGTCCTCGCCCGCACGGCCGGACTCGTGGTGGACGGGTTCCGGCTTCCTGAGTGGGGCACCACCGTGCGGCCCGCGCAGGTTCCGGCGCTCCTGGCACAGTCCGTCCCCCCTGCGGCAGTTCACCTGGTGGAGGACGACGCCGCCGCCCGTCGCAATCTCGAAGGACAGGGCATCCGGGTCACGAGTGGGGTCCAGGATCGCCCCGCGGTGGACTTCTGGGCCCACGTCCCCCAGGGGGCGGGCCGGACCTGGGCGGAGGACCTGCTACAGGCCACTCGTTGGGGCAACTGGGACAAGATCTCAGCGCACGAGCTGAGCCCCGGGCAGGGCGCACGGCACATTGCGGTGCCTGGTGAGAACGTCGTGGACGAGTTCGGGATGGCTCGTTCTGCGCTGTGGCTGATGGGGGATCCGCAATGCTTCCGCGACTTCGCCACACCAAAGACCCTCACGGTCACCCGAACTCAGGAGGAGTCGCACGAGCCCCTGCACCGGGAGACGCACTCGAACACGACCGTGCTGGAGGAGCGGCCTCGCGTGCTGGTCGCTGGCCACGACCTGAAGTTCGCCGCCTCCTGGATCGAGCACCTGCGGGTACGGGGTGTGCCCGTGGTCGTGGACCGGTGGAGCGACCACGCCCACCATGACGAGGAGGAATCCCTCGCCCTCCTGGACGGAGCCGACACTGTGTTCTGCGAGTGGGGGCTGGGCAACGCCGTCTGGTACTCGCACCACGTCTCGGACCGCCAGCGGCTCCTGGTGCGAGTGCATGCTCAGGAGATCCGTGGGCCCTACTGGGCTGACCCCGTTTGGTAGGTCCGGTGGTTGTGTGAGTCGTCCTGTTGCCCGGGGGTCCGGGCAGTGAGACTGGTCAGATCATGACGAACAGCAGGAAGCGTCACACCTCGGAGCAGGTCGTCCG
>NZ_RBMB01000059.1:0-6496 GCF_003989485.1 Kocuria sp. HSID17590
TTCAAGACCTGGCTGGCCGACCGCCCGCAGGAGTGGCGCGACGGCGTGGAGGTGGTCGCGATGGACGGCTTCACCGGGTTCAAGACCGCCGCCGTCGAGGAACTGCCCGACGTGGTGACCGTGCTAGATCCCTTCCACGTCACGCGCCTCGCTGGCGAGGCGCTCGATGAGTGCCGACGGCGAGTTCAGCAGGCCATCTGTGGGCACCGCGGCCGCAAGGGCGACCCGCTCTATGCCGCCCGCCGGACCCTGTCCACCGGCGCCGACCTGCTCAACGACAAGCAGAAGGACCGACTGGACACCCTGTTCGCCGACGACGCCCACGTCGAGGTCGAGGTCACCTGGAGCGTCTACCAGCGCATGATCGCCGCCTACCGCCACGAGAACCGGCGCCACGGCCGCGAGCTGATGGCCCGGCTCATCGACTCGATCAGCACCGGCGTCCCCAAGGCCCTGGTCGAGATCACCAAGCTCGGCAGGACGCTGAAGAAGCGCGCCGCCGACGTCCTGGCCTACTTCGACCGGCCCAGCACCTCCAACGGGCCCACCGAGGCGATCAACGGCAGGCTCGAGCACCTGCGCGGCTCGGCGCTGGGGTTCCGCAACCTGACCAACTACATCGCCAGATCCCTGCTCGAGACCGGCGGGTTCAGACCCCGACTACAACCCTGGATTCGGATGAGCCGGATGAGCCTTGCTGGTAACGTTCTGCAAGGAAGGCGCGGTCTTGGACGCGGCGAGGTGCGCAAAGAGTCGGGGCACGCTCGCCCGGCTCCGATCGTGGCGCAGCCTGCCGACCACCCTGGCTCATCACCCACTCACATGTGAAAAACAGCGGGCCGAGAGGAGATCCATCGATGATTGTTCCCAGGTACTACGAGGACTTGGCCGTTCTGCACGAGAACACGCTCCCGGCACGTTCCTACTACATCCCGAGTTCCACGCCGCTCGACCCCGGTCCGGAGGCTCGTGACTCCTCCGATCGTCTGCAGCTGCTGAACGGTGAGTGGTCGTTCCGGTACTTCGAGAGCATCCACGAGCTTCGGGACCACTTCTACGAGCGCGACTTCCCCGCGGGCGGTTTCGATCGTGTGCCGGTGCCGAGCACGTGGCAGCACCAGGGCTACGACCACCACCAGTACACGAACATCCGCTACCCCTTCCCGCTCGATCCGCCGTTCGTCCCGCAGGACAATCCGTGCGGCGCGTACGTCCACGAGTTCGAGTACACGCCCAGTGAAAACGCCCCGAGCTCTCATCTCACCTTCGAAGGCGTCGACTCCTGCTTCTACGTGTGGCTCAACGGCAAGTACGTCGGCTACAGCCAGGTCTCGCACGCCACCGCCGAGTTCGACGTCACCGAGATCATCGAGCCGGGCACCAACCGCCTGGCCGTCCTTGTACTCAAGTGGTGCGACGGCAGCTACCTGGAAGATCAGGACAAGTTCCGCGTCAGCGGGATCTTCGGCGACGTCTACCTGCTCTCGCGGCCGGCCTCCGTCCTCTTCGACCACTTCACCACCACGACGATCGACACGACGGGGGCCACGGTCGAGATCCGGGGGCTCTACCGCGGCAAGTCCGTGCCGACCTCCGCCGAACTCACCGACGCCGATGGGACGCGCGTCGCAAGCGGTGAGTTGCAGGAGTTCTCCGGCGACGACACGTACACCCACCGGGTCCAGCTGCGCGTTGAGGACCCGCAGCTGTGGACCGCCGAGAATCCTTACCTCTATACCCTCACCCTCACCTCACCGCAGGAGGTCGTCACCGACCGCGTCGGCATCCGTGAGATCACGGTCGTGAATGCCGTCGTCCACGTCAATGGGCAGCCGATCAAGCTGCGCGGCGTCAACCGCCACGACTCCGACCCGGTCACCGGCCCGGCCATCGACCTCGATCACATGAAAACCGACCTGCGGTTGATGAAGCAGCACAACATCAACGCGGTGCGCAGCTCTCACTATCCAAACGCGCCGCGCTTTTACCAGCTGTGCGACGAATATGGGTTCTTCGTCATGGGCGAGGCCGACAACGAGAGCCACGGCACCCAGTTTCAGTTCCTGGAGGACCCCTCCTTCGCGAATCAGGTCGAACACTGGAACGAGCCGATCGCGGACAACCCCGAGTGGATCGAGGCGACCCTCGACCGCACCCGACTTTGCGTCATCCGTGAGAAGAACCGCCCGAGCATCGTCATGTGGTCGGCGGGCAACGAGGGCGCATACGGGTGCACTTTCGAAGCCGCGCTCGCGTGGATGGCCGAGTTCGACCCCACCCGCCTAACGCACTACGAGAGCGCCTTCTTCCGTAACAGCAAGCGGAAGTACGACTACTCGAACATCGACCTCTACAGCCGGATGTACCCCGCGCTGCACGAGATTCACGAGTACCTCGATTCCGACCCGGACAAGCCGTTCATCCTCGTGGAATACAGCCACGCCATGGGCAACGGCCCCGGTGACCTCGAAAACTACTGGGAGATCATCCGGGCCGACGAGCGCATGTGCGGCGGCTTCGTGTGGGAATGGTGCGACCACGCCGTCTACAAGGGCAAGGCCGACAACGGCAAGGACATCTATTTCTATGGCGGTGACCACGGCGAAGACATCCACGACGGCAACTTCTGCATGGATGGTCTCGTCTACCCCGATCGCACGCCCCACACGGGTCTGTTGGAGCTCAAGAACGTCTACCGGCCTGTCCGCGTCCTCGGGTTCGACCGGCACACCGGCCGGCTCACCCTGCGCAACGACATGGACTTCACCGATCTGCGCGATCACATCTACCTGACCTGCGGAGTCGTTTGCGACGGCGAGGTGGTCAAGACTGTGCGCGTCGATCTCGACGAGAGCGTGCCGCCGCGGTCCGAGACAACCGTGACGCTCACGCCGACCGTGCCCGAGGCGGGCACCTGCCACCTGCTCGTGACGTCTCATCTGAAGGGCGAGGTGCCATTCCTCACGGAGGGGCATGAGCTCGGCTTCGACGAACTCGAACTGACCACCGCCGATGGACGCAACCAGAGGGCGGTCGCTCTCCTGGAGGGCACCGAGCCGGGCTCGGGCCGGTTGCGCGTCACCGAGGACGCCTCCTCCATCACCGTCGAGTCCGAGGCGTTCCGGTACGCCTTCGACACGCGCACAGGGCTGCCCCAGACCATGACCCTCGGCGGTCGGGATCTGCTCGATGCTCCCGCGCAGATCAATATCTGGCGGGCACCGACGGACAACGACATGAACATCAAAGCCGAGTGGAGACGCGCCCACTACGACGCCGCCTCGGCACGCGCCTACTCCGCAAGCGTGGAGCCAGGCGCGGATGCGGTGACGCTCACCTTCCCCCTCGCGGTCGTGGCGCCCACGATCCAGCCGATCCTGAAGGTGGAGGCCGCCTGGCACGTGAACACCTCCGGTGCGGTGCAGGCGTCCCTCTCAGTGAGGCGTGACCCTGCCTTTCCGCCGCTGCCCCGCTTCGGGATCAGGCTGTTCCTGCCTAAGGAGATGTCGCAGGTTACCTATTGCGGCTTGGGTCCGTTCGAGAGCTACGTCGACAAACGCCGAGCTTCCCATCACGGCCTCTTTGGCTCCGACGTCTTCCGCCTGCACGAGGACTACCTGCGTCCGCAGGAGAACGGCAGCCACGCGGACTGTGACTACGTCATCGTGGCCGGAGGCGGTCTGTCCCTCACCGCCGTGGGGAGCGAGACCTTCTCCTTCAACGCCTCCCCTTACACGCAGGAAGAGCTGGCGAGACGTGCCCACAGCTATGAACTCGTACCGGCGGGCAGCACCGTTTTGTGCCTGGACCACGCCAACGCCGGGATCGGGTCCAACAGCTGCGGTCCTGAACTCCTCGAAAAGTACCGCGTGGATGCCGAGACGTTCCGGTTCGACATCACCATGATTCCCACCATCGAGCAGTGAACTAGTGAAGGGTCACAACGACGTGCCTGCCACCCAAGAGAAGACGTACCTCAAGTGGTACAACAAGATCGGTTATGGATCGGGCGATGTCGGCGGGAACGTCGTGTATGCGTTCCTGTCCGCGTTCGTCATGATCTACCTCACCGATGCCGTGGGCTTGAACCCAGGCATCATCGGCACATTGATCATGGCCTCCCGGCTTTTCGACGGGGTCAGTGACCTCTTCTTCGGAAACCTCATCGACCGCACGCACACGAAGATGGGCAAGGCACGTCCGTGGATGTTCTGGGCGTACTTCGGTTGCGCCGCCACGCTCATCGCCACCTTCGCGATCCCGACCAACGTCGGCCAGACCGCGCAATACGCCTGGTTCTTCATCGCCTACACGCTGCTGAACGTGGTCTTCTTCACGGCCAACAACATCGCCTTCTCGGCGTTGACGGCGCTCATCACCAAGAACTGTGCCGAGCGTGTGCAGATGGGCTCCATCCGCTTCATGTTCGCCTTCGGGACGAGCATGCTCATCCAGACCTTCACCGTCGCAGGTGTGCAACAGTTCGGTGGCGGCGCCCAGGGCTGGCGCACGATCGCCATCATCTACGCCGTGATCGGGCTAGCCGTGAACTCGCTGTCGGTGTTCTCGGTGCGCGAGCTTTCGCGCGAGGAGCTTGCGGACCGGCCGGGCGCCCACCATGACCCCGCGGAGCTCGCCGAGGTGGAGGTGACCAGCTTCAAGGAGGCCGCGAAGCTCGTGGTGGCCAACAAGTACTACCTCATCATCCTACTCGTGTTCCTCCTGGCGCAGATCTTCACCGCGACGCTCAACATGGGGATCTACTTCATGACGTACATCCTCGGCGACGCGAACCTTCTCGGAGTCTTCGCGTGGGCGATCAACGCACCGTTGATCATCGGTCTGCTCTTCACCCCGTTCCTCGTGAAGCGGTTTGGTGAGATGTACCGGGTGAACATCACCGGGTATGTGATCGCGGTCGTCGGCCGGCTCGGTGTTCTCGTCGCGGCGTACATGGGCAGCATTCCCCTCATGCTCCTCTTCACGGGCCTAGCCTCGCTCGGGATGAGCCCGCTGCAAGGCACGTTGAACGCACTGATAGCCGAGGCGTCCGAGTACACCTACCTCACCAAGAACCGGTGCATCGATGGGGTCATGTACTCCTGTACCTCGTTCGGCGTGAAGCTGGGCGGCGGAATCGGGACGGCACTGGCAGGATGGCTGCTCGCATGGAGTGGCTACGTCGGTGGTGCGGACACGCAGCCGGAGTCCGCGCTGCAGACGATCAGCTTCATGTACCTGTGGATCCCGGCCATCATGAACTTCATCATCCTGCTGCTGCTGACGCGCCTCGACGTGGAGAAGGCCAATAGGAGGGTCAAGGCGGAGATCGCCGTCACCGCGTGACGCCTCGCGCTCTTTCCGAAGACCCTGCTCGAGTCTGCTTCTTCACGGGATGGTTGTGCTGGGGTTCCGCAGCTGATTTCGTGGAAAGAGAGCGGATCGGGGGGTTGTGGGGCTCTTCCCAGATGAGGGTGTAGCGCACGTCGCGCGGCGGGCCGGCGCGTCGGTGGCCGGATAGAGGTCGAGGTCTCCCGAGGATGAGAGCTCCTACACACTCAGCCCGAAAGACCTCGACGTGCACGACGCTACCGTCGGCGGGCGCGCTGATGCGTTCGCCAGCCCCGACCTGACTGCCTTCTGCCGCCTCGACGAACTCGGCCTCGTTGTCACCGGGCAGCGACTCGAGCCGGATCGTGCCGTATTGGCCTGCCAGGTGGTCGAGCCCGACCAGTGGTGCCGGCGCTGCGGCTGCGAAGGGAGACCACGTGACACCGTGGTCCGACGGCTTGCCCACGAACCACTGGGCTGGCGGCCCACGACGCTGGAGGTCGTCGTGCGCCGTTACCGCTGCAGCGGCTGCGGGTATGTGTGGCGCCAGGACACCACCGCCGCGGCCGAGCCCCGGGCCAAGTTGTCTCGGCGCGCTCTGCGGTGGGCGCTGGAAGGGATCGTGGTCCAGCACCTGAGCGTGGCTCGGGTCGCCGAGGGGCTCGGGGTGGCCTGGGACACCGCCAACGACGCCGTTATGGCCGAGGGCAAGCGGGTGCTGATCGACGAGGAGCACCGCTTCGAGGGGGTGAAGGTCGTCGGGGTCGATGAGCACGTGTGGAGGCACACCCGTCGCGGCGACAGGTACGTCACCGTGATCATCGACCTCACCCCAGTGCGAGATGGCACCGGCCCGGCACGGCTGCTGGACATGGTCGAAGGACGCTCCAAGCAGGCGTTCAAGACCTGGCTGGCCGACCGCCCGCAGGAGTGGCGCGACGGCGTGGGGGACTGCCGCACGGATAGGTGACATCTGATCTGGCTTGCCCGTTGGGCGGCCTGGAAGGATGTGCATCATGCCCGCTCCCTACCCCCAGCAGTTCCGCGAAGACGTCGTGCGAGTGGCCCGGTCCCGTGAGGACGGCATCACCATCGCGCAGATCGCGAAGGACTTCGGAGTCCACGAAATGACGCTGCATAAGTGGATCCGCCAAGCCGATATCGA